>CAJXVJ010000277.1 GCA_913061105.1 uncultured Alcanivoracaceae bacterium
CTACACAGAGTAGATCGTCGGCAGCGTCAGATGTGTATAAGAGACAGTATCAGTACTTATCCTATCAAATCTGTATTTTTGTATTGAAAATAACCTGATAGATTCAGAATTAAAAATCACTCTATTTGCAACTTTTACACCATTATTATTATTTGTAACACAACTGTTTAAACACCAAAATATAGCATCAGTTAGGTCTATCCCACTTTATTTATTCTATCTCATTGTGGTTCTTTTTGCATTGTGGATAAACGAGCATCAACCCTTGTGGGCAACTAACATTCTGATGCTACAATGGTTACCAATAAAATATTTTGATTGGAGTCATATCCCTCAATTAGCATTGATCATATATGTCATGGCATTTATTGGTTTTATAGTCTTATTTACAAAAAAACAAACCAATCATAATGCCTCATTATTGGCCATTTTACTGGTGTCATTTATTTTCTTGCAACAATTGGCAATTACAACTGAAATATTGGTGGTCATGATTGCTACGATGTTTTTGTTATTGACTGTATTACTTCAAGAATCATGGCACATGGCCTATATTGATGAGTTAACACAATTACCAGGAAGGCGCGCACTAAAAGAAAAATTACAAAGTTTATTAGGCATCTACACTCTCGCCATGGTGGACATTGATTTTTTTAAAAAATTTAATGACAAGTATGGACACGATACCGGTGATGAAGTGTTAAGAATGATAGCTGTAAAATTATCTCATGTATCTGGAGGCGGAACCGCCTATCGTTATGGTGGAGAAGAGTTCACCATCGTCTTTGGAAACAAAAGTAAAGACCAAACATTGGAGCATTTAGAAAACTTAAGAGAAAACATAGCCAACAATAAGTTTGTTGTAGGTCGTGGGTCAAAAAATCAGAAGAACTTGAAAAAAAACACAGTGAAAATAACTGTTTCAATAGGTGTCTGTGACTCAATTGGCATTAGTACAACAACCGAGACATTGAAACAAGCAGATAAGGCTTTGTATAAAGCCAAGAAAAAAGGCAGAAATTGCATATCTTAAAAATTTATCACTTATGGCACATGACTATTTCACTGGTTTTTATTACAATGTGTAACTATTGACAGTTGTCAAATACAAAAAGAGAGACTTGCACCTGTAAAGTGCAAACATAATTTGATTAAAAAGAGGTAAAATATGGAATTCGATGCATCCAATATATTTTTTATTATTGTAGGAATATTTGGTTTATTAACAATAATGAAAACAATCACAATTGTACCGCAGGGTTACGAATTTACAATCGAGAGATTTGGTAAATACAGGACTACATTTGCACCTGGATTGGGACTAAAAGTGCCATGGTTTGACGCCATAGGCAGAAAACTAAACATGATGGAACAAGTATTAAATGTACCATCACAAGAAGTTATTACCAGGGATAATGCGGTAGTAACTGTAGATGGTGTGGTTTTTTTCCAAATCCTCAATGCCCCACAAGCGGCATATGAAGTTAACAATCTAGAGTACGCTATCCTCAACTTGACCATGACCAATATTCGTACAGTATTGGGTGGATTGGATCTGGATGAATCATTATCCAAACGCGACCAAATAAACCACCGTTTATTGGCTGTAGTGGATGAAGCCACCTCTCCATGGGGCATTAAAGTGACCCGTATTGAGATCAAGGACATCAAACCACCACATGATTTGGTACAGTCAATGGCAAGACAAATGAAGGCTGAACGTGAAAAACGTGCAGATATTCTTGAAGCTGAAGGAAAAAGACAATCTGAAATACTACGTGCCGAAGGTCAAAAGAAAGCACAAGTTCTATTTGCGGAAGGTGATAAAGCCGCTGTAATGCTTAATGCAGAAGGCCGCAAAGAAGCCGCATTCCGCGATGCAGAAGCCCGTGAAAGAGAGGCAGAAGCTGAAGCCAAAGCCACACACATGGTGTCTAAAGCCATTGATTCAGGAAATACTCAAGCCATCAATTATTTTGTGGCCACAAAGTATTTGGATGCATTTGGAAAATTTGCAGATTCAGATAATTCAAAGACATTGCTAATACCAATGGAAGCCACTGGTATCTTGAGTTCGTTAACAGGTATAACTGAAATCGCAAAAGAAGCCTTAAAAGATGAATCAAAAGGTAAGGGGTAAGTAATGGAATGGATTGAAATTTTAACCCCATGGCACTGGCTAACTGTTGCCGTTGTTTTGATTGTTATCGAAATGATGATGGGCACATACTTTTTACTGTGGGTTGGTTTTGCCGCAGCGGCCACTGCCCTAATCCAATGGGCATTTAATATTGGTTGGGAAGTTCAAATGATGGTGTTTTTCATATTATCACTGGTTTCAATTGTTGCCTGGCATTTTTATGCCAAAAATAACCCAGAAGCAGACCCAATGCCACATTTAAATAAACGCGGACACCAACACATTGGTAGAACATTTAATTTGTCACATGCCATCGTAAATGGTTCAGGAAAAATAAATGTGAATGACAGTACTTGGAAAGTCCAAGGAGAAGATTTGCCCGAGGGAGCAAAAGTCAAAGTTATTGATATTGTTGGCACCACATTAAAAGTAGAAAAAGTTTAAATTTAAAGAATAAAACAAAGAGTAAAATAACGAGGAATACTATGAAAAGAAATAAATTAATCACCGCTATGGCACTGAGTATGTCATTGACTCTGATATCTTGTAGCGATGATGCTGAGAAAACCACTCAGCAACAAACTACAACAAATGCAGCCACTTCAGTAGCATCACAAGTACAGTCTGAATCAGCAATAATGTCTTATATTCCTGCTGAAACACCATTATTGATGATGTATGTTAAAGATGAAAACAATCCGATACCACAAAAGTTAATGGATAACATGGGTAAAGTCTATAACAGCATTGGAGATATGATAAAAATGTCAATTGCCGATAACAAAAATATGGGCAACGAGAAATCTGCAGAAATTGATGCATTTATTAATAAATGGTTTTCAGAAGACGGCATGGAGAAACTTGGGATTGCAATGGATGAAAATGAAATAGCAATCTACACGGTTGATTTATTTCCAGTTGCACGCTTAACATTAGCAAAATCACATAAAATGGGCGAAGTGCTTGAAGAGTTGATGACAATGGCGAATGAAGAAGAAGCTGGATCTGGAACTAAAAAAGAAGTCGATGGCATTCCAGTTTACCAATTTGGTGACAAAGAGTTCCAAGTGATGGTTTCGCTTAACGGAAATAGCGTGGCAGCCAGTTTTGCTCCTACCAGAGAAGTCGACAGACTCATGCCGACCTTATTAGGGTTTGAAAAACCTTCTAAAAATATTTCACAATCAAATCAATACAACGATACCATTAACAAATACAATTATTTAGGCAACAATGTCTATTGGGTAAACCTACGTCAGATAGCTGATTATTTTGTTAATCCAGCACAATATGATTCTGCCATGTTGGATGTTATGAAAGTTCAAGATAACATGTTTTCAGCGGATTGTAAAACAGAAATATTGGCTATGGTAGACAAGTTCCCAAGAATTGTTGGCGGCACGACGTTAATGAATGATAATAACCTGAACTCACACATGATTGTAGAATTAACTGATGGATTAGGGTCAAAATTAGCTAAAACACAAGGCAGAATTCCTAGATCAAATACTGAGAAATCAGTGACATATGGTTTTAGTTTTGATATTGCAGCAGCCAAAGAAGTGGCGTTAGAATTTGTAACGAATATCGAGACAGTACCGTACAAATGTGAAATGCTAGCCAGTATGAACCAACAAGCCATGGGCTTAAAAGCACAATTGTCCCAACCCTTACCTCCTTTTGTCAGCAATTTCAAAGGCATGAATTTTGTGATTGATGAATTAGACCTTGATATGACACAGACTGAACCAAGCGAAATGATAAAGAGTCTTAAAGCCAAAGTACTATTGGCTGTTGATAACCCTGAGGCGATTCAAGGCATGGCTTCTATGGCAATGCCAGACTTACAAAATTTGGGATTAAAAACTGGCGGAGATGCTGTTAATATTACAGATTTGATTCCGATAAAGGGCACACAAATTCCAATCAACCTAGATTATGTATTTTTAGCAATGGGATCTGAAACAATTGGATTATCTTTGGGAGAAGGCACCGACCCTGATTTAAAACAAGATGTTTCATCTGAATCCGATTCACATCTTTTAAGTCTAAGAATCACTTCAGAATTGTATAAAAACTTGTTTGCCAGTTTGGCCAGCATGGACAGTCTTCCTGAAGAAGCAAAAAGCCAACTTCAAATGCAACAAGCCATGATGTCAGACATGTTATGGTGGGAAACAGAGACATTTAACCTGTCTCTTATACACATCTGACGCTGCCGACGATCTACTCTGTGTAGA
>CAJXVJ010000278.1 GCA_913061105.1 uncultured Alcanivoracaceae bacterium
TCAGATGTGTATAAGAGACAGTGTCAGTATAGTAAAAAATTATTGGATAAACTAAAAAAACAGTCAAATGAAATTTATTAACAGCCAGGACTTTCAACACGGTTCATCAGAAGCCACAGGAATACTAATTACCAATCTTGGGACCCCAGATGCGGCCAATAAAAAAGCCTTAAAAAAATACCTTAAACAGTTTCTTTCAGATCCAAGGTTAGTTGAGAGCAATTTCCCAAGATGGGTTTGGTTGTTAATATTGAATGTCATTATCCTTAATATAAGGCCGGCTAAATCGGCTCAAGCCTATGCCAAAGTGTGGGGACAATTTGGCGAAGGCTCTCCATTATTAGACATTTCATTAAAGCAATTATCAGGATTAAAATCATTATTGGAAAATCAATTTGAAGGGCCAGTAGAATGTGCCTTAGGCATGCGCTATGGCAACCCATCGATTGAGTCGGCATTGAATGAGTTAAAACAAAAAAATGTCAGAAGGTTGCTGGTTGTTCCACTATATCCTCAATATTCAGCCACAACCACTGCCTCAACCTTTGATGAAATCACCCGTGTTTTACAATCATGGCGCTGGATTCCTGAACTCAGATTTGTTAACCATTACCACAAAAACAAAATGTACATCAATGCATTGGTAAACAGCATACAAGATCACTGGAAAAAACACGGCAAACCTGAAAAGCTCATTTTATCTTATCATGGCATACCAAAACGATACTTGCTTAATGGTGACCCTTATCATTGTGAATGCCATGTGACATCACGATTGGTCGTCGAACAGTTGGGACTAAATGAAAGCGAGCATATGATTTGTTTCCAATCCATCTTTGGTAGAGAAGAATGGCTAAAACCTTACCTTGCTGATACTTTAAAGTCTCTGCCATCTGATGGGGTGAAAAACGTACAAATTATTTGTCCTGGATTTTCTGCTGATTGTCTTGAAACCTTAGAAGAAATAGAAGAAGAAAACCGCGACTATTTCATTGAAGCGGGTGGTGAAAAATTTAGTTATATCCCTGCTTTAAATGCAAGCAGTGATCATTTGAAAGCACTTGAATCAATTATTTTAAACCACACTCAAGGCTGGGAAGAGAGAGAAGATTTTAACCAACAGATAGATACCGAAAACAGAAAGCTATCAAAACTAAACTACGAACGCATCAATCAATAAAATGATAAATATAATTCAATCAGAATTTAATTTACGATCCGTCGAAATTAAAAAACTAGATGGATATGATAATGCCAATTATCTAGTTAAAACAGACCAAATCAAATACGTTTTTAAAACCTACAAAAACAATCAAAAGACTTTAGATTTGGTTAAAGCAGAAAACGAAACACTGTTGTCATTAAACAAAAATAGCCCTGGGAAATTTCCAAAACCAATTGCCTATAACAATGGGGAATTTATCAAAATACTTGAAATAGGTGGCAAATTAATGATTTGTCGGTTGTTATCATTTCTAGAGGGAGAGTTTTTTGGAGACATAGAACAATCAAAATCTTTATTTCAATCATTGGGTGATTTTCTTGCGAAAACAAGCATAGACCTTAAAAAGACACACAACCACATCATTGCTGCCAGACAATGGGAATGGGATATCCAATATGTCTATTTAAACCACAAATATATCAATGACATCCCAAATAAAAACAACAGGAACATAGCCTTATACTTTTTACAAAAATTTGACGAAATCGTAAGACCAATACTGCCTGACCTAAGAAAACAAATCATTCACAACGATGCCAACGAATGGAATATATTAACAGAAAAAGGCAAGGTTTCAGGCTTGATTGATTTTGGCGATTTGGCCTATTCACCATTGATTAATGAATTGGCGGTTGCCATTACTTATGCTTGTTACGATAAAAAAGACCCATTAAAGTGGGCCTCCATCATTTTAAAAGCCTATCACAGTCAATTACAGTTAGAAGTCAATGAAGTCAAAGTGTTGTATTATCTAATTGCAGCCCGGTTAGTCATTAGTGTCTGTAATTCAGCGCATTCAAGAAAAACTGATCCTCTAAACAACTATGCCACATCAAGTGAAGAAAAAGCTTGGAGCATGCTCCATCTTTGGTTAAGTATCAATCCAATTCAAGCTGAAAATCAATTTAGAAGTGCCACAGGCATGACAGTAGATGAACCCATTGATATAGATGAAATGGCCAAGAGCAGGCAACAATATACAGGAACAACATTGTCATTGAGTTATGACCAGCCCATTTATATGGTTGGCGCTGCCTTTCAATACATGTACGATGCTTATGGCAATACATTTTTAGATGCCTACAATAATATTCCACATGTTGGCCACTCTCACCCAAAAGTTGTTGATGTGGGCCAAAGACAAATGGCACAACTCAATACCAATACCCGATATTTGTACAAACAACTGATTGATTATTCTAAAAAATTATTAACAAAATTTCCATCCTCATTAAACAAAGTGTATTTTGTCAATTCAGGCAGTGCAGCCAGCGACTTGGCATTGCGCATGGCAAAATTCCACACAGGGCACAAAAATATCATGGTGATGGAACATGGTTATCATGGCAATACCCAATCGGCCATTGATATCAGTGATTACAAATTTAACAATCCAAAAGGACAAGGTCAAAAACAAAATATTCTCAAAGCCATCATCCCAGACACCTATAGAGGTGAACACACAGCAAATGACCCAATGGCTGGAGTCAAGTATGCAGATACAGCCGTAAATCAAATTCAAAATTCTGATACGCCAATAGCAGCATTTATCAGCGAGCCAATTGTAGGATGTGGCGGCCAAGTGCCATTAGCGGACGGATATTTAAAAAACGTCTATCAAGCCATCAGAGACCAAGGAGGTTTATGTATCAGTGATGAAGTTCAAACAGGATTTGGACGTTTAGGTGAACATTTTTGGGGGTTTGAAGCCCAAGATGTTGTACCAGATATCGTTGTTTTAGGTAAGCCAATAGCCAACGGCCATCCAATGGGAGTTGTTGTTTGTAGTGAAGAAGTATCGGCATCATTTGATACAGGTGTAGAGTTTTTCAGTTCCTATGGTGGTAACCCAGTTTCATGTGCCATTGCCCAAGCAGTTTTAGAAGCGATTGATGAGGAAGGATTACAGGAAAATGCCAGAGTTGTTGGCAATTATTATAAAAATCTATTGACTGATTTACAAAACAAATACGATTGTATTGGAGATGTTAGAGGCTCAGGTTTATTTTTAGGCGTAGAGATAGTTGAAGAAAATAGCGATAAACCAAATTCAAAATTGGCCAGTTACATTAAAAATGAATTAAGAAACAGGAACATTCTTATTAGTACCGATGGCCCGTTTGATAGTGTCTTGAAAACCAAACCGGCTTTATGTTTTACCAAACAAAACGCAGAAAAAGTGGTGCGAAACATAGGTGCTGTCATTGAGATATATTACACCAACAACAAATAATAAAACTTAATGAAACTCGTCTCGCTGATAATCACAGGCGCGAGAGAGCCGCGCCTGTTTATATCAAAGTATAACCTTCAATTATTAACGAATCCTTATTCGTAGTTACAATTGGTTATTTCGATTTCAAAAGATCTAACACCCCTTACTTAATTGGCCCCTCAAATCCATCTTTAAATATAGGACACAACGCATCGCCAATTATTTCTGAAACAAGTATGACATCATCAATGCCCGCTTCAATAATACTGCCATCATTCGTATCATTAGCGATAAAACGAATCTGAAATTGATTGGTATTACTAACAAACCTAGAAACTTTGAACTGCTTTTGCACCCATTCAGCTGCAACCCCATTAGAGACTGTTTCTACAGTTACCCAACTTGCACCTGCGTCATCTGATACTTCTACCACAAACTCATCATCGCTTGTTCCATTATCACCCCACCATCTCCAATAAGATATATGAGAATTTACACTGGTGGCATCCAAAACTGGTGAAACCAGTCGTGTCGCACCATTATCAACATCTGTATTACCTATGTCATTACCAGTTAAAAATGCTGAACCAGAAGCATCTATATCCCATGGAGGATCTTGGCGACGACCGTGTCCTAATGGCACTCCCCGTTCCCAAGCTCCAGCGGTTAAACTGGGATCATTGTCAACAGTCCAACCTTTGTCTGTTTCAAAGTTGTCCCTGAATGTATCATTGAACACATCACCTACGCGACGATAAAAGCGTCTGTCAGCTGAATTATTTGCTGTGAAAGGATAATTAATAATAGCGGTGGTTGCAGATTCAACTTCAATCTTAAATCTGTCTCTTATACACATCTGACGCTGCCG
>CAJXVJ010000279.1 GCA_913061105.1 uncultured Alcanivoracaceae bacterium
TAATAACATAACTTTGATGTATAGATAATTTTTATCAAAAGAAATAAAAATAAGAGGAATAAATGAAACAAATTTTTTGTAATTCAAAGCTCAAAGGTACATTGGTATTAATTTTTTTAATATCAGCAAATGTCGAGGCCGTTAAAGTGTGGCAACCTTTAGGGCCTGCGCGAATTGAAAATTCTAATTTAGTGGAAAATATATCTAAAAGACCAACAGTCGGTGCTGTAAATGCGATTGCTCCTCACCCAACGGATGCTAATATTATTTATATTGCCACTGTTGCAGGAGGCATCTGGAAAACTGAGAATGCATTGGATAATATTCCTTCTTGGGTTGCATTGGAGACTATTCCCGATGCAAATTTAAACACAGGATCACTTTCAACCAGTGATATTACATTTGATCGATTTGACACCACTTACTCAACCTTGGTTGCTAGTTTTGGGCGTTACAGTAGTTATTTTGGTAGTGGAGGGTCATTATCTGGGGTCATGCGTAGCAACGACAATGGGGCTACTTGGACAGATATTTCCGGTTGTAATACATGTGGTGTCACAAATATGGTGGGAAAAAATATTAATAATGTTGGCGCTTACAGCACTGTGGTCATGGCTAGCGTTGATAAAGATTTTAAAATTTTTGCCAATACATGTGATGATACAGGTGTTTTTGCCTCATTCAATGCTGGTAGCAATTGGTTTAAAATGGGATCCTCATATGGGTTGCCAGCAGGACCAGCTTATTCACTTGAAGTTGATAGAGGTGACCTAGATACCTATTATGTCGGTATCAGCACTAAAGAGTGTGGTTCAGGACAAAGTGGACTCTACAAAACCACTGATTTTGGACAAAATTGGAGCTTAATTAACAGCAGTTTATTACAAGCAGTTAATAATTCTGCACAATGTGCCTCAGGGACACAATATGAAATAAGTGTTGGTTCACAAAGCAATCTTCATGTGAGTATCTATTGTCAGAATGAACTGGTAGGTATTTTTAGAGGCACTGGAGAATCTGGAGAGGCTAATTGGACCCAATTAGATTTGCCTGGAACCTTTGAGAATGGTGCGTTTGTAGGGGTGAATCCTGGAGGTCAAAGCTTCATTCACCGGTCTTTGGTGACGGACCCTACAAACGACGATATTGTCTATATCGGAGGAGACAGGCAACCAAACCCATTTCCAAACTCAATTGGAGCTAGTGCTTTTTCAGGAAGACTTTTTAGAGGAAATGCCCTCCTTACATCTAATGGAGATCCATGGGATCCATTGACTCATTCAGGTACGGCCAGTAATTCAGCTCCACATGCAGATTCGAGAGATATGGTGTTTGATGCGGCAGGGTCATTACTTGAAGCTGATGATGGTGGTATATATAAAAGAATTGACCCAAGGTCATATACTGGTGATTGGGTATCTCTCAATGGTAATTTACAAATTTCTGAGATTCATAGTTCCGACTATGATAGTGTCACTAAAACTGTAGTGTCTGGTCTTCAGGATAATGGAACCAATACTCAAGAATTCTTATCAGAAAAAACATGGTATCAAGTGTTAGGTGGAGATGGTGGTGATGTGGCTGTAGACAATATTTCGTTAGAACTAATAAATCAATCTATTAGATATTCAAGTTTTCAAAACCTGGGTGCGTTTAATTACAAAATATATGATGAAAATAATCAAATAGTAGGATCACAATTTTATACACCTCAGGTAGTCAGTGGCAATGCTTTTGTGCCTCAATTTTATACACCAATATCCTTGAATCAAATCGCGCCAGTTAGGATGATTTTTGGCATGCAAAATTCAATCTACGAATCTCTTGATTTAGGAGAGACAATATCTGAAATAGGGCCTGGGCTCATGGCTAATTCTTCTTTTGGAAATTCAAGTATTGCTTATGGAACGGATGTTAATTTAGGCAGAATTTGGGTCGCCGGAACAAGGGGAAGTGAAAATGGAGTTTTTTATCGAGATGATTCGGGTGCTCCTTTCGTTTTTTATTGGGCTGCAGTTCCTAATCTTGATGGCAGTGTTACAAGTATTGCTATGGATTCAACCAATCCAGGCAATGTTTTTTGGGTCTCTCCAAATAGAGTGATTTGGAATGATCCAAGTATAGGGCCCAAGGATATCACGAGTAATATTACAACTTTAAACCCCCCTGGAGGAATTGGTGCGATTCAAAATATTGTACACACGACTAAATCTGGACTTGATGTGTTAGCAGTTGGAACATCAAATGGTGGTGTCTATTGGACATTCTCAAATATGGGTAATTTTCAATGGTTTAAATTAGGTACTGACTTACCCCCAGTGCCAATTTATAGTTTAGAATATAACGAAAATGATGATGTTTTGATAGTTGGAACCTTTGGTCGCGGTGAGTACATATTAAAAAGACCTTTTTTAGCAGGTGATGCTCCTTTGGCTGATCCTTTTGAATTATCAATGAATCTTTTACAAGGTAGTACATCAACGAGCCTAACAGATGGTTCTATAAGCTTATTGAATAATTTCAGTGATGACCCTAATGAAACATTAACGGTAGAATCAACCCCTGTAAAACAACCCATGAATGGCCTATTAACTCTAAATCCCAATGGTTCATTTAGCTATCAGCACGATGGTTCAATGACCAATACGGATGAGTTTTACTACCGAGTCTGTGATAATGGAACTCCTCAACTATGTAATGATGCAAAGGTCAATATATCGATTGATTTTGGTTCAAATTCTCTGGTGTGTAGTAGTCCAAATATTGGTATTCCTGATGGTGATCCAATTACTGGTGTCAGCGATATTTTAACTGTGATGCAATCGGGATTTTTGTCTGATCTAACTGTAGGCTTAGAGATCAATCATACCTATGTTGGGGATTTAACTGTTAATTTGCTCCATGTCCCATCAGGGACACAAGTCACATTGATTGATAGGCCAGGAGTGCCTGCTAGTGGATTTGGATGCGCAGAAGATAATGTCTCCACAGTATTGAGTGATGCAGAGCTATTATTAGTTGAAAATCAATGTGATACTCCAATGGCAATCAATGGGCGATTTATACCTAATAATTCACTTTCTACATTTAACAATCTTGAACTCTCAGGCAATTGGAGCCTGAAAGTAACCGACTCTGAAAGCGAAGATACAGGAGCACTTATATCCTGGTGCTTAGACCCCGTTATTAATGATGATATTATATTTCTTTCAGGTTTCGAATGATGAACAACACAGTGAATAATTCATATATGACTTTAGAACTTAACATTAAGTATTCAATACACCAATCATTACGTTTTCTTGGAGAGAAAAAATGTTGCGCTTAAAATCAATCAAAATATATTCAGTGTTACTTTTGCTTATGGCAGTAACCTTAACAGTTAATGCTAAAGATCAAAGTGGGTTTGATTTAGCTCCGGGTGCAGTATTAGCAAGCTCATCTGGAATTTTATATGCGAGTCACCCCGATAAAGGCATTGATGCCATTTCTATAGTATCTGGTGAAGTAGTTTGGCATTCTGATGCTGCTGCACGGCCTGTCCTGATTAGAGATGGACAACTGCTCGCAATGGCCAACGCAAACAAAAAAGGGGAAATAAATATGATTTCCTTTGAAAGTAACAGCGGAATTATTTTATCTAGAAAAATTTATGAAGTACCTAACTCAGTCATGGCAAATACCAGTGAAGGCTTGGAACATAAATTTAAAATAAGTGCCAATTTTGAGACAAACCCACTGGGCGATATACAATGGAATCATTCTTATAAATTAGCCCAAGGTACAGCACCAATTGAGGATTTAAATAAAACAATAGAAGATCAGAAAACCTATGGTCAAATAATTTTTAGCCAGTCTAAAACTGAATCAGGACAAAGCCTACTTGATAGTTCATCTTCTAAAATACTGGAACAAAAGCCAGTTGCTAAACCAATAGCTATTGAGGGTCAATTCTTGCCGCAAAAAGATGGCCGTCAATTTACCAGTGTGAGTAAAAACTCTGTGTTGGTGAGTCAAGTCAATGATATTTTATTAATTTGGGAAAGATACAAATGGGAAATTTATGATATGAAAAACAAATCATTGGGTTCTTTTCTGCATCGAAATTCCTATAGACCTTTTGAAGTCGTTGGTGACACAGTACTTTTTGTCACTTCTCCAGTAACTAATTGGGCAGACGAAAAAGTTATTAGCTACCCTTTTATGGTCAATGCTTTTTCTTTATCTGAAGGAAAACAAAAGTGGAGTAAAGAAATAAAAGCTGTCTCTTATACACATCTCCGAGCCCACGAGACAGGCAGAAAT
>CAJXVJ010000280.1 GCA_913061105.1 uncultured Alcanivoracaceae bacterium
GAGATTTCTGCCTGTCTCGTGGGCTCGGAGATGTGTATAAGAGACAGATATTGGTACTGCTTGTCGAGGTTTCAGAATAATCTTTATTACTGACTTTTAATGCTTGATAAAGTATGTCAATAGACTTTTGGTTTTCGCCATTTTCATTCAGAAACCTTGAGTATATGAACTGACTATCTATCAGTTGTTTGCTGGTAATATTTGGGCTGTTTATGGTTGCTCTAATGATTTCGATTGCAGCATCAAAATTCCCATTGTGGAACATTAAATTGGCTGTTAATTGTTGCTGTTGAATAGACTGAACTTGGCTGAGAAGGTCTTTATTATTTGTCAGGTAATTTAACAATTCTTCTGCCTTATCAAAATATTGTTGATTCAAATACAAATGCGCCAATGCTATGTGTGCATCAAAGTTATTGTTGTCTGATTCAATGGCTTGTTGTAATAGGTTTTCTGCCTCAATAAACTGTCCAATTTTAGCTAAAGCACTGCCAATGGTTTGTTCAAGAGTTGATGATAATGATTGATCATTAAAAGAAGTTTCTTGGATGTTGACTTGCGCATTTAATAACAGTTCTTTTACAGTGACCTCTTTGCCTTTGTTGATATCAGGGTCATTTACTTGAATTGAGTTAATCAAAAAATCTGAGACTTGTTTGGCTTTAAGGGCCTCTAGTTGGGCATTATTTTTTTGTTGTATTGTAGTAATAACACCTATTATTGCTGAAATTGCAAATGCCAAAATGGCCAATGAAAAACCAGGGTTTCTACTGATGTACTTGGAAATAATATAACCTTTGGATTGTTTTCTGGCAGCAATCGGTCTTTTATTCATTAATGCATCCAAATCATCTGCAAATCCAAGCATCGATTGGTACCGATCTTTGTTATCAAATTGCATGGCTTTAGTGATGATGTAATTTAAATCTTGTGGTAGCTCAGTTTGGCTTAATACCACTTTGATATGCTGATCATAATCATCCTTATTAATATTTAGACCATCATATTCGGGCAATGGCTTTTGCTTGGATATAAGTTCTAATAATAAAGCAGCCAACGAAAAAACATCGCTGTTAGCGGTAATGTTTGTATTTTTAATTTGTTCAGGAGATGCGTAATCTGGAGTGAAAATTAATGCAGTTAAATGACTGTCATCTTCTGTTTCAAGTTGGTTAAATGATGCAATCCCAAAATCAACTACTTTAGGCATGCCCAACTGGTCTATCAGTACATTATTGGGTTTAATGTCTTTATGAATGATTAAGTTTTGATGTGCATGATTTATGGCGTCAGCTACTTTTTTTATCAGGATGACAATATCTCTGATGGATAATTGATTTTCTGAAACGTAGTGATTGATGGTTTTGGCACCATCTATATAGTCCATAACCAAAAATGGTATGTTGTTTTGTGAAATGCCACCATGGTGGAATGAGATGATGTTAGGGTGGTTAAGTTTGGATAAGGTTACCTGTTCGCGTTTGAATAATTGTATTAAAGTATCGGATAATTCACCTTCTATAGAGGTGAGTAGTTTTAAAGCAACAAACTTTTGAATGTCGTGGCCTTTTCTCTTTGCTTTATAAACATTTGACATGCCACCCTGACCAATGCGTTGAATCAGTCGATATTCACCAATACTTTTTCCTGATAAATCTTCAACTTCTTTATCAATGGATTGGAAAAATGACAAGTCAGCTTTATCTATAATTGTGTCGTCTTGGTTTTGAGAATTAATCAAGTTAAATAATATTAATTTGACCGCATGAGGAATGTCTTTATCTTCTTTAACGTTTCGTAAAGATTCATTAATCGGTTGATCTATGTACTTTTCAAATAATTCTTTGGCATCAATCCAGTTTTGGATAGAGTTGTCACTTGTCATTGTTGTCTTTCTCTTCTTGATTCATGGTAATGATAAAAGACTTGGTCATTTTCCAATGTCTAACAATGGTTCGTTTTGAAACATTCCTAATCTCTGCAATCTCTTCAAGACTGTGCCCTGAAAAAAACCGCAGTTCAGCCAACTCTGCCATTTCAGGATCAATCATTTGCAGTTTGTTAATTATTTCATCAATTTCCAATAGTTTAAAGTTGATGTCTTTGTCACCCATGATTTGAGTTATGGGTTCTTGACTTATTTCAGCAGCGCGTTTGAGGCGCATGTTTCTTCTGACCTTGTCAACCAGAAATTGGCGCATACATTTGGCCACAGTGCATATGAAATGCTTGCGATTTTCAAATGATAAACTATCTGGTTTAGTTAATTTTAGGTAACATTCATTCACCAATACGGTGGGTGTAATGGTCTGCCCAGTGTTTAATCTGGATAATTGCGCATTGGCCAGTTTTTTAATTTCTGGGTACATCAGATTAAAAACCTGGTCTAATGTATCTCGACCATTAACTTTGGCTGATAGTATTTTTGTGATTTGATTGTTCATTTGTTGGCTATTTTAGCACACATATTTGTATAAAATCTGAACATTAAAGTGCAAATTTTGATAACAGGTTCACACATCAGTAATTTATCCCGAATATTTCATACAATCAGCACTATTTAGGTATATTTGTTATATATTTCATAGATTTAAGTGGGTTTTGTTACGAGTAAAGTTTGCACCAAAATGGTTTTATGAATAAAATGGCTTCATATCTTAAATAAAATCGCTTGCAACCTAATAATAACTAGGTATGAAGCGATATTTATCCAAGCTATTTCGTCATTTTCTCCATAAATTCCATTCTTGTATGAAATATTCAGGCTAATGATTTTATTGTTGTTGTTTATCCGTTCTTATGACAATATAGATAATATGATTAAATACTTAACTTTATTTTTGTTATTAATTTCAATTGAATCTGCTACATCACAGGTGTTACCAAGCCACAGTGATTTGAGAATTTTAATTGTTTCTGATGAAGTCAATCCGCACAATCTTGCAGATGAAGACCTGACACAACCTGGTGATATTTCTGCTGCATTACTCAACACCAATGTATTAAACACATCTGTGGTTTTAGAAATCAATACCGACAACCTAGAACAAGCCACAACCGAATTATTAAGAGAATCCACGGATTCACTTTTTTTTGATGTGTTTATCTATTTTGCTCACCGCAATCCCAGTAATGGCAATGATGCGCAAACACGACAAGAAAATTTTGTTACTGCTGTAGAATCCTATTTAAATAATGGAGGAGGAGTGATTTCATTTCATCATGGTATTTATAGAGGTACTGGTAAACAATCTATACAAAATTTACTGGGATCACAAGCCACAGGTGCGGTGCCATGGGACACAGTGAATGGCCAAGATGTCATTTTTGTAGGTGGAAATCATTTTATAGGCAATCACAACATCAGTTATACTGATCAAATTGCCTATGAAAATCCTGTACACAATATTCCTGCTTCTAATTATCCTGCATTTAATAACACACCGGATGAGCGTTATCCACAAAATGAATTTATTGCATCCGTAAATGATGAATGTGACATTAAGGTTTTGTATGAAAGTGATTATGCCAACAATGGCAATCAACATTTACTTAGTTATACCAAATACTGTTCAAACTGGCAGTCTCAGATCTTTGCCTACCAACCAGGTGAATATCAACCCAATGCATTTTCTGGTAATAATTTTCAGATATTACTCAATGCCATATATTATTTATCTGAGTACCGTTGGGACGTTATTTTTAAGTCTGGATTTGATTAATAGACAAGCAAGGGTTTTTGAATTAAAATTAAAGAATGAGTGATTCTTTAACCCAAATTCTGAACGATTCAAATAAGGACCAAATAGTTCCTGAGGTCTATAATGAATTGGTTAAATTGGCTCGATCTGCACTTAATAAAAACAAAAGACATGCAACTTTAGACACTAGCGCTGTTGTTCATGAATCTGTTATTAAATTCTACAATAAAAAATCTCATACATTTGCTTCTCGCGGGCACTTTTATGCATTAATGTCAAAAATCATGCGTGATTTGATTATTGATTATGCCCGGCATAAAAACGCACAAATTCGAGGTGGTGATTTAGATAAAGTGACTTTAACAGGTGTATCCATGAGTGATGAAAAACAAGAATTTGAACTTAGTCATTTATTAGACATGGATAATGCCATGAAAAAATTGGCTGAATTTGATACAGATTTAGAGCTGTCTCTTATACACATCTCCGAGCCCACGAGACAGGCAGAAATCTCG
>CAJXVJ010000281.1 GCA_913061105.1 uncultured Alcanivoracaceae bacterium
GTCGGCAGCGTCAGATGTGTATAAGAGACAGATCACGTCACGGCGCTAAAAGAGCACCATTTTACCACGTAGTAGCAGCGGACAAACGCGCCAAACGTGATGGACGTAACTTAGAAAGACTAGGATTTTTTAATCCTGTAGCTCGTGGTCAAGAAGAAAGATTAAGACTTGATCTAGAAGGCATTGAAAACTGGGTAGGAAAAGGCGCTCAAGTTTCAGAACGTGTAAAAACATTAATGAAAGAAGCAAATAACGCTCCAGTAGCAAAAGAACCTACTGAAGCAAAAGACGCTGCATAATTAATTGTGACTGATAATGGCCGGATATTAATTGGAAAAGTATCTGGCTGTTTTGGTGTTAAAGGATGGCTAAAGGTATTTTCTTATAGTAATCCCCGTGAAAACATTACAAGTTATGGTACTTGGATTGTTAACGATATTGTTTATAAGTCAGTTGAATCTAAAAAGAATGGCAAATTAATAGTAGCCAAACTTAAAGGAATCGATGACAAAGATTTAGCTTTAACAATGATCGGCCAAAAAATAGAGATCGAAAAAGAGCAGCTGCATGAACTAGATAATGATCAATATTATTGGCATGATTTGGTTGGACTGGAAGTCACTAATAAACAAGGTGTCAATTTTGGCACCATAAAAAGCTTATTAGAAACAGGGGCTCATGATGTTGTCATTATTAATGGCGACAGAGAAAGAATTGTTCCTTATATTATGCATCAAACCATAATAGATGTGAATTTAGAAAAAAACTCAATGTTGGTAGATTGGCATGAGGATGACTGATGAATCAAGTAATGAAATTCACTGTTATCTCAATTTTTCCAGAAATGGTAGAAAACGCCTTATCCTACGGAGTCATAGGTAAAGCCATAGAAAATGGTTTGATTGAATTAGAAACTATCAATCCACGGAATTTTACCACTGACAAGCACAACAGAGTTGATGACCGTCCTTTTGGAGGCGGAGCTGGTATGGTCATGATGTATGATCCACTAGTAAAGACTGTTGAACACATTAAACAACAGCACACAGATTTTAAATTAAGTTTTCTTAGCCCACATGGTAAAAAACTTGATCAAGACACAATAAACAAACTGGCACAAGAGATGCATGTGGTTTTGTTGTGTGGTCGTTACGAAGGTATCGATCAAAGGTTTTTAGACAAATATGTTGATAACGAACTGTCACTTGGTGATTTTGTTATCAGCGGTGGAGAACTGGCCGCAGCTGTTATAGTAGATGCAGTAGCCAGACAGATCCCAGGTATACTTGGTGATGAAGAATCAGCCAAAACTGATTCATTTATGAACCAATTATTGGGTGCTCCACAATACACAAGATCTGATGATCTTAAACAAGAAGGTGTACCAGAAGTTTTACTTTCTGGCAATCATGCAAACATCGCTAAATGGCGAGAACAGCAGGCATTGAAAATCACCCAATTGAAAAGACCAGACTTGTTATTTAAAAAACCTAAATAATTCATCCATGAATTATTAGGATAAAACTAAAGTTGATACATCCGTGTATCAAAAAATAAGGGTAGCAATACCCTAAGACGGCAGAACCTCTGATTAATCGCAGCAGCTTTAATGCGACTGTTTGTAGAATGAATGTTCTGATTTGTTAAACCTTGTTTAGTTGATCGAATGAAACGACAATAAACAAGATTATTAAGGTAAATCGCAATGAGTGATATAATAAAACAGCTTGAACAAGAGCAAATGGGTAAAGACATCCCTGCTTTTAATCCAGGCGACACCGTAGTTGTTGGTGTAAAAGTAATAGAAGGCAAAAGAGAACGTGTTCAATCATTTGAAGGTGTTGTTATTGCTAAGAAAAATCGCGGCTTAAATTCTGCATTCACAGTTCGTAAAATCTCTTACGGTGAAGGCGTTGAGCGTGTATTCCAAACTTATAGCCCTATGATTGATAACATCGAAGTCAAAAGACGTGGTGATGTTAGACGCGCTAAACTATACTACTTACGTGGTCTAGAAGGACGTGCTGCAAGAATCAAAGAAAAGCTAGCAACTAAAACAAAAGGAGCATAATCATGGCAAGAGTATGTCAAGTCACTGGAAAAAGACCTGTAACAGGTAACAATGTTCCACACTCATTAAAAAGAACCAAACGTCGTTTTTTACCTAACCTACATTCTCATAAGTTTTGGGTTGCCAGTGAAAACCGTTTTGTTAAATTACGTTTGTCTGCAAAAGGCATGCGCATTATCGATAAAAAAGGCATTGATGCAGTATTAGCTGATTTGCGTAAAAATGGATTAAAGGTGTAATCATGCGTGAAAAAATTAAACTAGTCTCAACAGCAACACACGTAGGTGGTAAAAAAGATGGTCAGAAAACTGGTCATTACTATACTACTACTAAAAACAAAAAAACAACTCCAGACAAACTTTCATTTATGAAGTATGATCCTGTGGTTCGTAAACATGTAGAATACAAAGAATACAAGATTAAATAAATATTCTTGAATAGTAAAAAAGAAAAAACCCGCCTTGTGCGGGTTTTTTTGTGCCTAAGAAATGTGAAATGGCTCATTACTAAAGTAGTGGAGCACCTATGTGTGCTCCTTTTTGTCGGCTTTTTCACTATAATTGAATAATAAAATCAATTTTGCAATAAAATACATTCAATAATGGGCGGACACATAGGTCCGCACCCTACGTGATTGAGTTATTTCATAATTTCATGGTGAGACAGTTAATATTGTATTGTGGGCAAGCCAACCCTACCAATAGATGATGTATGTTTAAATATGTGAACAAACTAACAATATGAAAATTTTATCTATCATATTATTCCTATTTTAAAGACTTCATCACAATGAAATATATCTCACTCTTATTGTTATTGACAAATGTAGCAGTAGCCACAGATTACCATATCGGTCCTGGTCAACCTTTAGCAAATATATCAAATGCACCATGGGCAACATTAAACCCAGGAGATAATATCTACATTCACTGGAGGCAAGAAGATTATAAAGAAAAATGGGTAATCAACAGACAAGGCACAGTATCCCAACCCATTTCAATTATTGGCATTAGCAATAATCAAGGGCAACAACCTGTTATTAATGGCAATGGAGCTGTCACTGCTGCTGGATTAAACTTTTGGAATGAATCACGTGGCGTGATTAAAATTGGTGGTTCAAATACACCGGCAGATGGCTTGCCACAACACATCGTTATTGAAAACCTAGAAATCAGATCAGGCAGGCCGCCCTATCAATTCACCAATGACAACGGCAATACTGAAACTTACTCAAATAATGCAGCCAGTATTTATGTAGAAAAGGCTGCCAACTTAATCATTCGTAATAACACCATTAGAGATTCTGGTAATGGCATATTTATTGGTGCAAATGGTGGGTTGACCCAAGATATCTTAATCGATAAAAACCACATTTATGACAATGGCATTGAAAACAGTATTTATCAGCACAACACCTATACCGCTGGTATAAACCTCACTTATCAATATAACCGTTTTGGCCCATTGAGAGATGGAGCTGGTGGAAATAATTTAAAAGACCGATCTGCAGGATTAGTTGTGAGATACAATTGGATTGAAAGTGGCAACCGTCAATTAGATTTGGTTGATGCTGAGGATTCAACAGTATTGGTTAACCACCCTAATTATTCAAAAACATACGTCTATGGCAATGTCTTAATTGAACCAGATGGTGCCGGAAACTCACAAATGATTCATTATGGTGGTGACAGTGGAACACTTGGTGATTACCGAAAAGGCGATTTGTATTTGGTAAATAACACCATCATTTCAACACGTTCGGGCAATACTACCCTAATCAGATTATCCACCAATGATGAAACCGCACACGTATTCAATAACATTATATACAACACTGCAAACGGCAGTAACATGGCTTTAATAGGGGGCAACGGAACACTAAATCTTAACAACAACTGGCTTAAATCTAATTACCAAGATTGCCATTGTTCACCAGATGGCAACATAAATAACAATGGTGGAAACATGACAGGTAACAACCCGATATTCAATAACTTCATCAACCAAGACTTTACTTTAATGAGCAATTCACCTGTTATAGATTTAGCCCTGTCTCTTATACACATCTCCGAGCCCACGAGACAGGCAG
This sequence comes from uncultured Alcanivoracaceae bacterium, assembly GCA_913061105.1. Taxonomy (GTDB): domain Bacteria; phylum Pseudomonadota; class Gammaproteobacteria; order Xanthomonadales; family Marinicellaceae; genus NORP309. The sequence goes on from CAJXVJ010000281.1 coordinate 4,161, forward strand.
AAATCT
>CAJXVJ010000282.1 GCA_913061105.1 uncultured Alcanivoracaceae bacterium
CGAGATTTCTGCCTGTCTCGTGGGCTCGGAGATGTGTATAAGAGACAGAGTAATACTATTCCAGTAATCTTTTTTACTAGGATTTATCTTTATTAATGTATCTAAAACTTTTGCTGCTTGTTTTTCATGTGAAAGCTCTAAATGAGTTGCATATAACAATAAATTTAAATTCTCACTGGGTTCATCGGCAAGAGCAATGGCCTTTTCTAAAACAGGAATGGCTTTATTGTATTCTTTCATTTTTAAATAGACATTAGCCTCTAAAGAAAGTATTGAGTCTTTGATTTCATCAACTTCAGAATAATATTGATGAAGTGTCTCTATTGCTTTATTATTATTGTTGGTCACATAATACATTTCTGCTAATTTATGCATCAGTCCAAAATGGACCTGATTTGGCAGAGCACCTGAATCAATGGCATTTTGAAATCTTTTGGCAGCTTCAATATATTTGCCTTCACTGGAATCAATCCAACCAATGTACTGGTTAATCATTGCTTCTTCAAAACCATTTAATCGTCTTTTAGTCAGATCCTCTAATCCAATTCTTGCTTCAACATAATTTTCATCACTTATCATTTCTTGAAGATTTTCAAATTTTTCATAAACTGTTTCTGAAAACGCTTCAGAATTTGATCTTTTTCTTTCTGGGTTATCTGTCTTAATCGTACCCGCAACTAAACTTAATGAAAGCAAACTGGTAAATATTATTAATGTGATTTTGGATTTTGTAAATTGATTCATATTATTCTCTCTATTTCTTAAGTAGGTAGAAATTTTGACATACATATTTTTAATTAGTTCAACGATATGCTTTTCACAATAACTGAGTGGTTTGCTTCATCCTCTAGGGTGGTGTTTTTGATGAATTTGTTTGAGTTTTTCTTTAGCAACTAAAGTGTATATTTGTGTTGTTGAAATATTTGTATGTCCCAATAACATTTGAACCACACGTAAATCTGCACCATTATTGAGTAAATGGGTAGCAAATGAATGCCTTAACATATGTGGGGAAGGCAAAGGATTTATACCACAATTAGCTGCATATTTTTTTACAATATACCAAAAAGCTTGGCGACTCATATTTTTACTTCTGTTACTTAAAAACACGTGCTGTGATTGTTGTTTTTTTAATAATGTAGGTCTGTGCTTGGTAATATAGTCTTGCAGATAGTCACAAGCGAACTCTCCCATAGGAATAAGCCGTTCTTTATTGCCTTTACCCAGTACTTTAATCGTACCTTGGTTTAAATTTATCTGCATGAGATTAATATTTATTATTTCTGAAACCCTTATACCAGTAGCGTACATTAATTCAAACATTGTTTTATCACGAAACCCAAGAGCTGTTGTTTCATCAGGCGCATCTAACAATAGATTTATTTGTTTTTCAGAAATGGGTTTGGGCACAGTACTTTGTACTTTCGGTTGAGAAACCGTAACCATAGGATTGGATTGGATTTTTTTGTTTTTAAGTAAATACAGATAAAATTGATTGATTGACGATAATTTTCTGGCAATACTTTTGTTGTTTAATTTTTTATCTCTTAAACTGTGTAAAAACAAATTCATAAATTTTGGCTCAACATGATAACTTGAAACATTATTTTTTTCTAAAAAACTGAAATATTGTTTTATATCAGATTGATAACTTGAAATTGTGTTTTGCGAAAGCCCCTTTTCCAATTTTAATGAATAAAAAAAAGCAGTAATGTCTTCACTATTACTGCTTTTATTCTTCATTAATTTTAGTAGAAACTATTATTAATTATCAATAGCGTTTGCTGCTCTTTCCAACGCATTGGCTTTTTCAGTCTCTGCAATTCTACGTTTTTGTTTTACTGTAGCTTGTAGGTGCTCAATCCACTGATACGCACTTTTTCTACTTTTTGGAGATTTTGCTGCTTTTTTAAGGGCGGCAATTGCACCAGTAATATTATTGAGCTCACTTTCCGCCATGCCCAATAACATCCATGCTTTGCCTTCATCATGCTCCTGTAAACCGCCTTTTTCTAGTGAAGATACAAGGGCTGTTTTTGTTTTTTGCCATTCTTCTCTATCAAAATAAATTAACGCCCTATAGAAATCAATCTTACCATCTGAAGCTAACTTACTGGCTTCACCATATGCAATTAATGCATTGTCCATTTCAGCTGCTGTATACCAAGTTTTACCCAAGTCTTCCCATCTTTTAAAAGTTGGTTTAATCACACCATCGCGCAAACCTTTTTCTAATACAGTACCTGCCTTATATGGAATATCTAAGAATGAATACATTTGCCACAACCTAACGGTTTCTTTTTCATCATCAAATAAACCACCTTCATTAGCAAGAACCAAAACGGCCAATGATTTTTTGTCTTCTTTTAGATTAAAATAATCGGCTGAAAGATTTTTCCAATAGTCTTTCTTATCAGGGTTAATACTGATAAGAGTTTCCATTACTTTAGCGGCTTCTCTGTACTTAGACTCTTGTTTATACAAAGTATAAAGTAAATAATTCCACTTTTCTTGTGGCTCCTCAGATAAACCAATTGCTTTAATTAAAATTGGAATGGCTGCTTTGTAGTTTTTCATTTGTACATAAACATTAGCCTCAAAGGCAAATGTCTTGTCTTCAATTTCTAGCACACCATCGTAATACTCTTGTAAAATATCTAAGGTTTCTTGATATTTTTCACCAGACATATACATTTGAGCCATACGAATCATCATTCCAAAATGAGCTTGATTAACCAATGCGTCGGAATCAATGGCAATTTTGAATTTTTTTGCGGCATCGACATATTTGCCTTCGTTTGCATCAATCCATCCAATGTATTGATTAACCATTGCTACTTCGAATGAATTCAATCTTCTTTCTAATAGTTGGTTCAGTCCAGCTCTTGCTTCAACATACATTTCATCAGCCATCATTTCTTGAAATTTTTCAAATCTTTTATAAACCTGTTCAGTAAAGGCTTCTGAATTTGATTTCTTTCTTTCTTTATTGCCTGTTTTAAATGAACCAGCTAATAAACTTTGTGACAACAATAAGAAAACAAACAATATACAAATTTTGTTTTTAGTTAACATTATATCTTAATCTCCAGCTAGTTTAAATTCAATTTTTTGAGTGGCCTCTTGAGTCATGGCAACACCATCAACAACTTTTGGTTTGAATTTATATTTTAATATTGCACGCAGTGCTTCTCTATCAAAGATGCGGGCTGGTTTGGACCCAGTAACTTTTGGATTTATTACAGTACCACCTTCAGTGATTGTAAATGCAATTTCAACCCACCCTTCAATCTTTGCAATTTGAGCTTTTCTAGGGTAGTTAGGTGCAATTGTCACAATAGGAATTATATCGCCATCCTTACCTAAATCGATCCCTTGGCCCATCGCCCCTAGAAATGGCCCATCCCCACCTACACCAAGGTCCAATGCAGGAATATTGGGCGTTGGCATGTTATTAACAACCGATGTGTTTTGTTGAACATTCATTTTCGGTGGCGGTGGTGGTTCTTTAGGAGGTGGTGGTTTCTTTGGTATTCTTCTTTGTTTTTGGTTAGCTTCTTCGTCAACTTTAACAGGAGAAAAATCAATAGAAATCTGATCATCATCACCAGGTTTATCATGGTTCGAACTGTTGACCAACCAGTGCATTCCGATAAACAGGAAGAAAGTTATAACTACCGCTGGTATAATCGATGTGGAGCTTCTTAAAATATTACTACTCATATGGCACCCTTCTCAGTTTATTCAGCTTTTGTGGCCGCAATTGATATTTTTTCAACATTAGCTGCTTTTATTTGATCCATTACAGTGACTAAATCACCAGTTCTTGAACCTCTATCAGCAATAATAACCGCTGAGCCTTCTGGATTTTCTGCGTGCATCTTTTCAACAACAGCACGGACTGCTCTTAAATCTACTTCGCGTTTGTTTATCCAAATTTTACCTGTGTCTTTTATTGCAATCAAAATATTGCCTTTCTTGACCTTCTGAGCAGTGGATGCCGAAGGACGATTAATTGGTACGCCTGTTTCCTTAACAACTGTCTCTTATACACATCTCCGAGCCCACGAGACAGGCAGAAATCTC
>CAJXVJ010000283.1 GCA_913061105.1 uncultured Alcanivoracaceae bacterium
TCTACACAGAGTAGATCGTCGGCAGCGTCAGATGTGTATAAGAGACAGTTATTAGTCAATTGAAAAATTCATTAGTTCAACAGGTACTGAATCATCTAATAAATTAGTTCCTGTAACTCTGAATATAGCGTTACGGTCTGCAACAGCAACAATTCCTGTAATAGGAGAATCATCGAAGCTTAAACCATGGAAGCCTTGACCATTGACAGTACCAGCATCAGCGCCAACAACATCACCTGATCCACTACCACCTTGAGATTGCCATACAGATCCTAAGAACTCACCATTAAATGCAACGGGAGTTGCCAATGTTTTTGTGTTCATGCCAACTGCAGTAGATGTATTTCCTACAAAACCAGTAGCAGCTGAGCTACCAACAATGTTAGTACCAATCGTATAAAATGCAGCACCGTCACCAGCAGCTATACTAAATGTAGCCATAGTCACAGTTCCAGCACCACCAACACCAACAGGATTGATTGCACCTGAAGCGCCAGCACCTGGATTGAATCCACTGTTAAATCTGTTACCGTAACCAAAACCAACTTGACCAGTATTACCTGCATTTACTCCATTATCATATATAATAGTAGTACCTGGAGCTCTTGATGCAACATCAGCTGATTTAGTAGTTGTTTTTGGTGAAAGTTTTGGTAACAAACCAGCCATACTCATTTTCTTGTATGTGCTGTTGTACGCAATTCTTTGTTCTTGGTTCTCTTGATTAAACAATTTACCACGAAATGTACGTCTTTCATCACCAGACATATCTTTCATTGAGTTATGATCATTTAATACCTTTGTTTGCAGAGGAGTTAACTCAGCGTGAGCCAATCCTACTGTTCCAACCATAGCTAGGGCAATTATTAGCTTGTTTGGAATAATTTTACTCTTTTTTAACATATTCATTTCCTAAGTTTATATTTCGTTCATGAATACTAACGAATTATTAACATGTTGTCAATGAAATGTTTTTAATATTATAGTGTTTTTTAGTGTGTCATAAAAATATGCTTAATATTTTTAATTGAATGTTGCGGAAAATGATTTAATAAGTAAAAATGCGCTATGCAATTTTTAAACCCAATATCCAATAAAATCATATCATTTACAGCTTTACTTATATTAGTTTCTGGATGCAATAAAGATACAGAAAATACTGTTATTGATAAGCAAATATTTAAAGACATTACTAAGGTAAGTGGATTGTCAATTGAACATTATAATGGTATGGATGGAAACTTATATTCAGCCGAAATCATGGGTCCAGCCAGTGCTCTTTTTGATTTTGATAACGATGGTGATCTAGATATTTTTATCGGTCAAGGCAATGACTTTATAACAGGAAAAAAAACGGGAAACAAACATACAGGTAAATTGTACAGAAATGACACTTTAAATGGAGAGATTAAGTTCATTGATGTGACACAAGATAGTGGATTAATTGTAGCTAATTATAGCATGGGAATTGCAATTGGAGACATCAATAATGATGGTTTTGCAGATGTCTATTTATCTAATTATGGCGACAATCAGATGTTCATGAATCAAGGTGACGGGCGATTTTTAGACATTACAGCATCTTCCAATACTGGAGACGATAATTGGTCTGTTAGTTCTGCATTTTTCGATATGGATGGTGATAATTTACTTGATTTATATGTATCAAACTATTTTGATTTTAACCTCAGTACCCACAAAACCTGTTTTAATAAAACAGGCAGAGAAGAATATTGCGGCCCTGCTTCTTATCCTCATTTAAGAGACTCAATGTTCAAAAATATGGGTAATGGCGTTTTTAAAAATCACACCATTGACAGTAAAATGATTAAAAAAGCTGCAGGATTAGGTGTGGTGACAGGAGATTTTAATCTTGATGGACTACAAGATGTTTATGTAACTAATGATATGGGCCATAATTTCATGTGGATAAACAATGGAGATGGTACATTTGTCGATGATGGGCTTCTACGTGGTAATGCAGTTAATATACACGGAATTCCAGAAGCCAGTATGGGTGTTGATGCTGGTGATTTTGATAATGATGGAGATTTAGATTTATTCATGACTCATCTATTAAATGAAACTAATACCATTTATCAAAATAATGGAAAAGGTTTTTTTAAGGACGCCACAACATCGTTGGGCTTGTCAGAACCTTCAAAAGGCTATACAGGTTTTGGAACGGCATTTTTAGATTTTGATAATGATGGTTGGCTTGATATTATAGCGATCAATGGTGAAGTCAGAAAAATACAAGAACAGATTGATAAAGGCAGTTCTTTGCCATTGGCTCAGGCCAATCAATTGTTTCATAACATTAATGGCAAATACACTGATATTTCTGATAAAGTCGATATCTTTAAAATTGAAAAAGTAAGCAGGGGTATTGCTATTGGCGACATTGATAATGATGGAGATACAGATGTGTTGATAAGCAATAATAATGATGCACCTCAATTATTAATCAATCAAGTTGGGAATGAAAACAATTGGATTGGATTAAACTTAATAGCTGAGAATGGTAAATTTATACTGGGATCTACAGCAACTGTATCATTAAAAAATGGTGATACATTCACTCGCCGATCTCACACAGACGCCAGTTATATTTCTGCCAATGATCCAAGGATAATTGTCGGATTAAATGATTATAACAAAACAGTTGATGTCACCATTAATTGGGCAGATGGAAAAACCTCATCAATAAAATCTTTAGCTGCGAATAAATATCATGAGATTATCTATCCAAACTAAAAACCTAAAGCAAAGTAAAAATAGAGTTATGATAAAGATTTCCACCACTATAAAAGCCTTTTTACTACTAGTAGTATTTTTATTAATTACTGCATGTGGTAATGAAGAAGAAACTACTGATATATCGCACACAAAATTACCAGAAATTCCGTTGTCTTTGAATATGGATTCCTATAGTCTACCTGTTCAGAACCAAATAAATCAAAGAACTCATTACATTTCATTGATTGAAAATAAATCACAAAATCAAGACAAATCTAAATTTGGTTGGGCTATTGGTCAACTTGGGAAAGTTTATCATGCCTATGTGTTGATGGATGAAGCAAGAGACAGTTACATCAATGCAATTTTCTTTGAACCTGATAATTTCGAATGGTATTATTTATTGGCTCATATTTATAAAGATTTAGGTCAATTAGAAGAATCAAAAGATTATTTTAATAAAGTTCTGACTTTTAAAGAATACATACCTGCAAAAGTCTGGTTGTCAGATATTTTATTGAGAATCAATGATTACAAAAAAGCAGAGGAATTGTGTAATGAAGTATTGTTGATTGAGGACAATCACCCCAGAGCTTTGTATAATTTGGCATTAATCAAACAGCATTATGATGAAAATGAAGAAGCATTGTTGCACTTGTTAAATGTTCAGAAGAAACAGCCTGATGCTTACCAAATAAATTATCAAATAGGGCAAGTATATGCAAAACTAGGGCAATTAGAACTAGCTAAGAAGTTCAATGAAAAAGTTGTTGATGATGACGATCTAAGGATAAGTTTATTTTTTAGAGATCCATTGATGCAAAATGTAGTAGGCCTCAGAAAGGATGATTTGACCTTTATTAGTAGAGCTAAAAAAGCAACAGCACATGGGAATTATAAAAATGCTATATTAATTTTGGAAAAAATCTTGAAAACAAATCCAGATCAAGTAGAAGCTTTGTATAAATTGGCCATCAATTATCATAAATTAAACAATAATGAGAAGGCAAAAGACTATATAAATAAAGTTATAGAATTAGATATAAATTATGATAAAGCTTATTCATTATTAGCAACAATCAATATTAATGAAAAAAAATTGGATCTGGCAGAGTCTAATGTAAATAAAGCCTTGGCAAATAATTCATTAAATGTATATTATTTGAATCAATCAGCAGATGTTTTTTATCGGCAAGGAAACTATACTAATGCAGCTAGCCAATTCATAAAGTCAATAGAGGTTCAACCAGGTCAAGAACTGTCTCTTATACACATCTGACGCTGCCGACGATCTACTCTGTGTAGAT
>CAJXVJ010000284.1 GCA_913061105.1 uncultured Alcanivoracaceae bacterium
GTTCTGGCGTCTCTTATTTCTTGTTGATTGTTTTTGCGTTCTTCCTTTTGAGCTGCAACGCTTCTACAGGTTTTAACAGGCATATTTGAGCCCATTTTTTTCTTTGTTGTGCAGATTAATTTATCATCAGATTTTTGGCTGACTTGTTCGGTTTTTTTGTTTCCACAACTCGCCAATGCTGTGGCGATAACTATTAAAAGTAGTGTTTTTTTCATTTTGGTTCCTATTGACGTTTATTTTGGTACGGAGCATACTAAAAGGATATGTCTAATATCGCAAGCGGATAGCATTAAATTCATACAAATAAAATTCATTCTGTTCATTTAGTTGTAATTTTTAAGCCTTTTTGAAAGAATGAAGTCAGTTTAAATATTAAAAGATCGTTAAGATTTTAATCTTAACAATGATCAAAGAAGAAAATTATGATTGATGTAGATGGTTATCGCCCGAATGTGGGCATCATCTTGCTCGATAATAATGGTAAAGTTTTTTTTGCAAAAAGGTATCAAGATAACGGATGGCAGTTTCCTCAAGGTGGAATAAACACTGATGAGACGAATGAAGAAGCCATGTACCGTGAATTATATGAAGAAATCGGATTAAAACCTGAACATGTAGAACTGCTGGGATCAACACCTGGATGGTTGCGGTATAAGTTACCTAAAAAGTTTCAAAGAAAACACTCAAAGCCATTGTGTATTGGGCAAAAGCAAGTATGGTTCTTGCTAAAGTTTATTGGTAAAGAGTCTCACCTTTCCTTGAATCACACAGATTCACCGGAGTTTGATGATTGGAAATGGGTGAACTTTTGGTACCCTGTAAAAAAGGTAGTGAGATTTAAAAAAGGCGTTTATATTAAAGCGCTTAAACTTCTCGAGCCTTTAACTTAATACTATAATAAACCTATGGTTGCTAAACAATATCTAGTTTAGCAAATTTTGCTGCCAAAATTTTAGTTCCGTGTTGCTGGAATTCAACCATTATTTGTGTGTAATCTCCTTGTCCAGATAACTCAATAATTGTGCCTTCACCGAATATTTTGTGTGAAACTAAAATACCTGGTGAGTATTGTGCGAATGGTGAACTTTCTTGATTGGAAAACATTGTGTTGCGAGGAGTTGTAAATATGTTTCCTTGGATTTGATGAACCAAATCTTGAGGGACTTCTCGTAAAAAACGAGAGGGGGCACACCCTTGGGTTCTGCCTCTTATTCTTCTAGATGTGGCATATGTCATGAACAACTGTTTTTCGGCCCTGGTTATCCCAACATAGCATAAGCGTCTTTCTTCTTGTAGTTTTTCAGGGTCTTCCATAGAGTTTTGGTGTGGGAACAAACCTTGTTCTAAGCCAACAAGAAAAACATATGGAAATTCTAAACCTTTGGCAGAATGCAATGTCATTAATTGAACACAAGGCACATCTTTATCACTGCTGCGCTCACCAGCTTCTAATGAAACTTGTGCAAGAAAAGAGGCCAAAGCAGTCATGCCAATTTGATCATCTTCTTCTGATTTAACAAATGTTTCAGCTGCATTTAATAGTTCATCTAAATTTTCTAAACGGGTTAAGGCTTTTTCTGGTGGTTCTTTTTGATAATGATCACGCAGGCCAGTTCGTTCGATGACATCATCAAACAAAGGATTCAAATCTTCCTTGTCATGGTTGTAATCAAACTCATCAATCATATTGACAAAAGCAGCCACAGAAGTCGAGGCTCTGGCACTGAGGACTTTGTTGTTGATACATATATTTAATGCATCCCACAAGCTCACTTGATTGATTTGAGCACAATTACGGATTTGATTAATGGTTTTTGCGCCCAATCCGCGAGTGGGTGTATTAATGATTCTTTCGAAACCCACATCATCATGTCGGTTATTAATGAGGCGAACATAAGCCAATACATCTTTGATTTCCATGCGTTCAAAAAATCTTAGCCCACCATAAACTTTATAATCAATATTGTGTTTAAGTAGGTTTTCCTCAAGTAATCTTGATTGCATATTGGAGCGATACAATATCGCTATCTGATCTCCATCAATACCAGAGTCAATCAGTTTCTCGATTTCTTCAGCAACAAAAGCCGATTCATCGTATTCAGAATAAGCGCCATAATATTGAATGGGTTCGCCTTCTGATTGCTCAGACCACAAATCTTTACCTAATCTTTTGGCATTGTTTTTGATCACAGCATTGGCAGCTTTTAATATGTTATTGGTTGAACGGTAGTTTTGTTCTAATTTGTATTGTGTCACATTGGCATAGACATCTTTAAACCCAATAATATGATCGATTTTTGCCCCACGCCAAGCATAGATTGATTGATCATCATCACCCACAACCATTACTCTATTTTTGGCCCCAGCTAATAATCGTATAAATGCCGATTGTATTTCATTGGTGTCTTGAAACTCATCTACCAAAATGGCACCAAATCGTCCTTGATAGTGTTCTAATAATGGAGGATTATTCAATAACAGTTGGTGTGTTCGCAATAACATTTCTGCAAAATCAACCAATCCGCCTCTGAGGCAATGGTCATCGTAATGTTGGTAAATTTGTATCAGAGTTGATGAATTGTCATCACCAAAGTCTTCTATTTCATTGGCACGAATGCCATCATTTTTCTTGTCGTTTATAAAGCCTTGAACAGAACGTGGTATCCATTGTTTCTCATCCAACTCTAAATCTGAAATGACCCGTCGAATTAACCGGTACTGGTCTTCAGAATCCAAAATCTGAAAGTTTTTTGGCAATCCAGCTTCTTTGTGGTGCATGGTTAACAATCGCAATGCAATTGAATGAAATGTACCAATCCACATGCCATTGGCAGGTTTATCCAGCAATTCAGCCACACGGTTTCGCATTTCAGCAGCGGCTTTGTTGGTAAATGTTAAAGCCAGAATTGAATAAGGAGAAACACCTTCTGCTGCCAATAACCAAGCAATGCGATATACCAAAACCCGTGTTTTACCACTGCCAGCACCTGCTAAAACCAACGAATGTTGTGCATCAGTGGTTACCGCTGCAGTTTGTGCTTCGTTGAGGTTGATCAGTAATTTGTGGGTGCTGAGCATCTAAATTTAAGACATGTTCTCTAGCTTCACTAATTGTGCTTTTAGTTCATCAAGTTTATGTTCATTGGCTGCCAAAGTTTCGCGTTCTTTATTAACCACAACCTCAGGAGCAGAATTAACAAAGCGTTCATTTTTAAGTTTTCCTGAACTACGGGCGATTTCTTTGTTGGCTGTTTCGATTAATTTATTAACGCGTTCTATTTCAGCATCAACATCAATCAAGCCTGCTAAAGGAATATTAACTTTCATTTCACCAATCAGTGCCACAGCAGATTCAGGGGCTGTATCTCCATCTTTCAATACGTCAATGCTTTCGAGTTGTGCCATGGTTTTAAGTAAATCTTCATTACTTGCCAACACATCTAAATCATTTTTGGAGGTGTTTTCTAAGATGATTGACAGTGGTTTGCGAGGTGAGATATTCATTTCGCCGCGAATTTGACGCACACCCAATACAGCTGCTTGCAACCATTGCATGTCTTTGAATGATTTTTCATCTACCAAATCAGCATTATATTCAGGGAACTGTGCAATCATAATGCTATCGCTTGGAATTTCTAATTTGATTTTGATTTCTTGCCAAATCTCTTCGGTGATAAACGGCATAATCGGGTGCAATAATCTTAGCGCATTATCTAATACATACAATAATGTATGTTGCACATTATAAACAGTATCAGAATCTTGTTTGAGTAGAGGTTTAGAAAGCTCTACAAACCAATCACAATAATTGTTCCAGATAAAATCATAAATACATTGTGAAGCCAAATCCAAGCGGAAATTATCCAAGTGCTTGCGGTATTCTATAATGGTGTTTTGTAATTGCGATAAAATCCACAATTCAGCTGTAGATGCAGGATTCCAGTTTTTAGAATTAAGCGTAAAATCTTCGGTGTTCATAAACACATAGCGCTGTCTCTTATACACATCTGACGCTGCCGACGATC
>CAJXVJ010000285.1 GCA_913061105.1 uncultured Alcanivoracaceae bacterium
TCTACACAGAGTAGATCGTCGGCAGCGTCAGATGTGTATAAGAGACAGACATATTGGTGCAAAAACATTCTCTATCTGATTGAACAATAGAAGTTTTTGCACCAATTAATAGGTTAAATTATTCAGCATTTATTTTAGTCAATGGATCACCTAATAATGATATACCCCACAAAATATCTTTATGCAACTGATTGGATTCATTGTTGTACTCATATTTGGCTTGCGTCATTGCCTCACCAATTGTTAAATCATTAGCCAACATATAAATATTAAACAATGATGAGAATCGTGATTCCTCACTTGCATTGGTTAAAGTAGATGCACCCATAACAAATGCCGCCCCTTTATTTCCTGATAACATAAATGCATGACCTAATGAATCTTCTTCAGGATGAACAAAGTAAGTATTCCAACAACCCCATTGAACAATGCCAAATGGGTTGTTTTCATTCATCAAGTTATTAACATCTGAATTTCTAAAAATGCCTTCAAATGCCCAGCGCTTACTGGAGGAATGGCCTGTGTACATAGCCAATCTGGCACCAGAGTTCAATTCACCAATCAACAAATTACGTGCTGCTTCTAGAGGCAAAGAATCTAAGTAAGCTTTCTCAACATTCCAATTGGCATTGTCAAACTGATAAGCAATCAAATCACTGCTTAAACTAAAGTCATATGCGTCATATCCATCAGAATCATCAGCAGCCAATACTACTGAAGGATTGTAAGATTGATTATTATAAGCGAGTGATTTATTTAATATGGCAGATAGTTCTGCTTGAGTTCTGACTGGTAGCCTTCCAACTGCAACATCTGGTATATCATCATTATTTGTGTCCCCGAACAATGCATCTACAGCTGAATACTTAATTAATTTATCAGTTTCTCTATAAATAGTTGGGACAAAACTAATCACATCCAACCCTAAATTATTGTTATAATCATAATTGTCACCACCCACAATTAATATACTTTTTAATTCCCCTATTGCTGCTGTATCTTGAATAAATGTTTTAATCGCCTCACCATCGGGAATTTTATTTGAATAACGGTGATAAATGTTCTCAACGTTAACAACGCGATAGTTTTGACGGGTATCATTCGCGTAATCTATCAGTTCTGGCCCAATAAAGTCAGCGTGTGAAATGATTAAATGTTCAGTTGCTTCAACATTAACCGGTTCACTAGATGAAAACTTCATTTGAGGTTTTAATACAGAACCATCAGTTGATATAAAATATGTATTTAAACCATTTAAACCAGAGAAGATTACTTGATTTTTGCCTTCAAAAGTTCCTGTTTTAAATTTCTTCAATTTAACAATTCCATAGTCAGATAAAACAAATAATTGCAGTGATTTATCACTGAAACCTGACACTTTAAAGTTGTCATTTTCACTTGTAAATGTGAATTGATTATCACGGGCATTGAAGAGAGCAGGATAAGTCAATGCAATAGATTCAACGCTAACAATATCAATTTGATTAATAGTCGTGGCTGGCACTTCTATATTTACGCTTGAGTTTACAACTAAATTACTAACATCAATTGGAAATTCTTTATTTCTTTCTATGACACCATCAAACGTGTCTGAGCCTAATACCTGATCATTAATTTTGAAATTAACAACATGGTCATTTTCATCATTTGGAAAATCTAAACCACCCCAGTAATTGAATTCAATTCTAGCACTTCTACCATCAACATTTAAATCTTCTAAATTCATTTCAAACGAAACATCTTTACGTGATTGAATGGCTAGGATACTGGTATCAAATCAAGGCTCTAACTCAATTGGAGAGACATAACTATAATTTAAATTTCTGTTAATGTTTATGGTCTTACTATAACTGGATGCAAAATCTCTACCACGGGGATTGGCACTGGCTTGAGAAATTTGAGGACTTTCCTCCTCTGTAAATAAATTCAATACATAAATATTTTTATTTGAGTACAAAGATTTGTGGCTTTCGGCGTAAAATTGGATATAACTATTTTCGCAAAAATATCTTCTATTACACTTCCCTACAAAATCAACTGGAACAATACTTCCATTGTAAGAAACATTGATAGCATTTGTTTTTAACAGCTGTGTATCGACTCCTAAATCAACTAAATCAGCATGAGTAATGCGATAAATGCCTGCTTTGTGTATTTCTAAATCTATAGAAATTTTATTTGCTGATGACTTATTGGCTGTATTTGTAATTTTCGAATTGAATTGAATTGCCAATTTTTTTTGGCTTTCAGTTCTTTTTTGTTTATGACCATCATTTATTAAGGTCCAATCGGTTTTTTGTATATCCTGATTTTTTTCAACATAACCATACTTCTTATTCAGTTCATAGACTCCATTAGTGTGTCTGTTTCCAAAACGATCAACGTCTTCAATAATAAATTTATCAATAAAGCCAAATAACTGAGTATCAACATGGTAGTTATAGTTTTCACTCTTCATACTATCAATCACCTTAGATGGGATCATTTTTTTATTTAATTGATACCTTGTTTGCCCAGCAATGGCATAAATATTAAAACCTAAGTTTCCTGTTTCTGTTGATGTAGTCCAAAAGATGTCATAGCCACCTACAGTACTTTCTTTTGCATGAAAACTGGCAATACTCACTGGAGTTGTGACCACATCTGTAGCACATTGACCAGGTTCTGTAGAAGTGTATTTATAAACTGCGTCGTCAGGTAACACAGCAAATGTGGCATTATCATTGTAATAATTAGCACATACGGTATTGGTAATCGTTGTCAAAGTGGTAGGTAAGCCTGGATCGGTTATAAACTCATAAACGATTTCTACAGACCCACCATTAGCAGCAATTGTTCCAGGATAAATATTTAATGATTGGTTAGCAGTATTATCTGCTGCAGTATCTTTGGTAAATCCATCAACAACATTAATTCCACCAGGAGTTGTAGAAATTGTTCCAATGGAACCTTGATTTTCTGGATAATCATCTTCATAAAAGAATCCTGATTCATTTATTGCCGTTGCTCCAAACAATGAACCCAACCCAGTATTTGTTATGGTTATAGTACAAGTGGTTGAATCTCCAGGAGCCACATCGGTAGGCGTACACGATTTGGTCACTTCAATTTCAGGGATATTGACTATAGTAGGACCACCATCAAATTCAGCACAATTACATTTTGAACCTGTTTGAGGTTGAATTTCAGATGAAAATGGAGAGTTAGGCCATGTTAAATCAAATTCCTGATACTCTGGACCTGCACAACCGTTGACAGCATTGTTCTGCCATGTGGTACAGGCTGATATATCGACGATACCATCAGCTGGCATAGACACTTCTCGACAAGGAAGAATTAAATTATCTAAGACTTGAGGAGTTAGGTTACCTGGTGAACCAGATGGCACGTCTATACAGACACCATCATCGTTTGGTAAATTAACGGTTAAATCACCATCAGGAGTTAGTAGATCAGGAGCAACACCCACACGCGTACAAAAACTCCCATCAATCGCATCTTCGTCATTAAAATCAGCACCACTGGTTGCATCAACTCCTCGGTAAAACCAAGCGCCCACATCGTATCTTGTAGGGGTTTGTTTGGCAAAAGTTACTCAAGATCAATTTGCATATAATCTGTAGCAGATGTACACCCATCATCCACATTTAGAGTAGTTATTGAGGTTATGGTAAAATCATTGGCGGTACAAGAATTACTGCCAGCTTGATTTAGACAATAACCTACTTGAAACGCATCATTGTAGTTATCTGTGTTCATTTGTGCTGGTAATGGCAATGGGCTTGGTGTACCAAATTGTGCCTGTGCCATAAAACCAACATGCATGCAAATAAAAACAAGCAAAACTGCTGGGGGTAATTTGTGTCTTAATTTTACATTTTGATTATACATTGTAACTCCATACCATTAAGTGGCCAATTAAAAACATATTGATATACTTCTCATGATTATTCAAGGCTTGGAGAGCATAACTAGATCTGTCTCTTATACACATCTCCGAGCCCACGAGACAGGCAGAAATCTC
>CAJXVJ010000286.1 GCA_913061105.1 uncultured Alcanivoracaceae bacterium
ATGCACGGATATCAGGAATTTCTGATTGGACAACTTCTAGCATCAATCCTAATGGACTGTCATTTTCAAAAGGCACTTTGCCAGCTAACATTTCATAAAAAACGATTCCTAAAGAAAAAATATCAGATCGTTGGTCCACTTCCTTGCCTATACACACTTCAGGAGATAAATATCCTGGGGTGCCAACAAATTCACCAGTATTGGTTAATTTATCACCATATTCACGGGTTCGGGCAATACCAAAATCTACGATTTTTAAAGTGCCATCTGTCGTTATCATGATGTTAGCAGGCTTTATATCACGGTGAACTAAATCAATTTTGTGTGCAGCCGATAATCCTTTACAGGCTTGCTTGAGAATGTTTTTTGCATGTTTAACTGATAAGGCATTACCGCCTTTAAGAATATCATCCAATGATTGGCCTTCAATGTACTCCATGGCAAAAAATGGTTGGCCTTCTTCTTTGCCAATGAAATATATTTGAATCACATTTGGATCGTTCAGTGCAGCTGTAGCTTTTGCCTCTCGTGTGAACCGTTCAACCAGATCTTCATCATTTAATAGATGTTCACCAAGGCATTTAATGGCTACTTTACGGTTTAAGGATGGTTCCCAGCCTTTATAAACCACACCCATGCCACCACGGCCCAATTCTTCTGTAACTTCATAATGTCCAAATTTTTTCATGTTCTTCACCTTTTAAATAACTGCATTAAACAATTATTTCAATACATTTGTTGATTCGAGCACCCATCTTACTAAATGTCTATTGAATCGTAACTTAACAAACAAAAATTAATTATGTGAATCCCGTCACATAACAGCCTAAATAAGCAGTCTTGGTATATTTTACCACGCTTAAAGGGTTATTTTTTTACAAAAATTAGAAATAGTTATCATTAAACCTTAATAGTTGCCGTATTTCTTTTATAATCAGCGCTTGAGGTCATTGGTAATGGCCTTATATATTGTAAGTAATTTGTAGGAAACACAACTTTGTTAGATAAAACACGCCAAAATTTATGCACTCTCCCTGATGTTGCTGCTGATGTAAAAGCCAAAGTCGCAGGCACTTTAGAATGGGTGGGTATGTCAGAAATTGAAATGCCATTACAGCTCAATGCTGATGTAGCCGTACCTGCAACCATTGCTAGGGTTCGTGCAGAGGTCAGTTTAGATGATGAAAGTAAACGGGGTATTCATATGTCCAGATTATATTTGGCCTGTGATGAAATGTTTAGTAATCAATCAATCGATTTTTCTCATTTGTCTAATCTCACTGAAAACTTTTTAGAAAGCCATCATGATCTTAGTCACAATGCATTAGTAGAAGTGGATTTTGATGCACTGATCCGAAGAAAAGCCTTAGTCAGTGACAATTCTGGGTGGCGCAGTTACCCAATAACATTATTGTTGGTTCGAGAAAAAAACAAAATTAAACACATTGAACTGGACTTTAGTGTGACATACTCCAGTACTTGCCCTTGCTCTGCAGCATTAGCAAGAAGTTTAATACAACAAAATTTTAAAAAGTCCTTTTCTGAAGAAAATTTGGATTATGATAGAGTCATGAAATGGATTGGTAGCGAAGAAGGCATCAATGCTACACCTCATGCACAAAGATCAACAGCACACATAAGAACCATTTTAAAAAACGATTGTACTCAAGTGCCATTAAAACAGTACATAGATGTGGTTGAACAAGCATTACAAACTGTTGTTCAGGCAGCAGTTAAAAGAGAAGATGAACAAGAGTTTGCACGAATAAATGGAAAAAACTTATTGTTTTGTGAGGATGCCGCACGCAGAATCAAACATGTGCTTGAGCAACAAAAAGAAATAGATGGATTTTGGTTGCGTGTCCACCACCACGAAAGTTTACACCCACATGACGCCACAGCAGAGGCCAGTAGTGACTAAAGTTGTGATTGATTCTGTGCGACTCGAAGATGTGATCAATACCAGACATACGATATTACGTGCAGGGCAACCAAGAAGCAGTTGTTATTATCCTGAGGACTCTTATAAAAACACCATTCATTATGCTGCATTCATAGATGACGTGCTGATGGGTTGTGCCTCTGTTTACAAAGAGTCCCATCCAGATTTTTCGTTGAAGCAATCTTGGCGTTTACGCGGCATGGCAGTACATCAAGATTTGCAAGGTCAAGGCATAGGGACACAACTTTTAGAAACTTGCATAAATCATGCGATTAAAAATAAAGCAGACGTGATTTGGTGTAATGCCAGAGATAATGCGGTTAAATTTTACAAGAAAAGTGGCTTCAAAATTATTGGAGATGAATTTGAATTGCCAAATATTGGACCACATTTTTTATTAGCAAAAAATCTAGGTATTCATATTGGCCAAACCCATTTTTTAAAGATTGCTAAGAAACTATTTAGTAAAAATCAAACAGTGCCAGTGCCTCAATCAAGGGTGAAATCTTGAATTTTAAACATTTAACCCAATTTAGACAATCCAATATTAAAAAAGTATTTTAACTATGAGCGAAAATTTCAAACAATACATCTGTGTGGTCTGTGGCCTTATTTATGATGAAGCTGAAGGCTGGGAAGAAGATGGCATTGAGCCAGGGACCAAATGGGAAGATGTTCCTGAAACTTGGACATGTCCAGATTGTGGTGTGACCAAAGAAGATTTTGAGCTACTAGAAGATTAAGCTTTACTAATAACATCTATTAAGTAGTATTAATTGTTGTTATTGAAGGTTTTAGATTCTTTCATGATACATATTTTTATATCCCTATAGAAATATGTGTGATTACTCACATCTCAATAGAGAAAATGTACATTGTTGGTAATATTACTTACAATACCAATATGTCAGATATTTTACTCACCACATTAAACTCTAAATACATTCATTGTGCCTTTGGATTGCGTTATTTATATGCAAATTTAGGAAGTTTACAAAACAAAGCGCAAATTCAAGAGTTCACCATACACGAAAGACCTTTAGACATTGTCGAAAAATTGCTTGAAAGTAAGCCAAAAATTATTGGATTTAGTGTGTATATTTGGAATGTTGTTGAAACTGGGCAATGCATTAAATTACTTAAGCAGATTAATCCTGAAGTAACCATTGTTATTGGTGGGCCCGAAGTCAGTCATGTACCAGATGCTCCAGAATGGACGGATGTGGCAGATTACACCATAACAGGACCTGGTGAGTTACAATTCAAAACGTTGTGTTCACAGTTATTAAACGATCAAACACCTTTAGAAGAAATAATTGCCGGTATTGCATTGCCATTAGAGCAGTTAAATATGCCCTATGAGCATTATGATGATGCGGATATAAAAAATAGAATACTGTATGTAGAAGCATCGCGTGGGTGTCCATTTAAGTGTGAATTTTGTTTGTCGTCATTAGACAAAACTTCGAAATCATTTAGTATTGAAAAATTTCTAAATGAGATAGACAAATTGATAAAAAGAGGTGCTAATCATTTTAAATTTATCGACAGAACGTTTAATCTCAAAGTAAAAACGACAGTAGCAATATTAGAGTTTTTTCTCGACAGGATAAGCAAGGACATGTCTATTCATTTCGAAGTGGTTCCCGATAGGTTGCCAGAGAAACTCAGAGACATATTGGCCAAATTCCCAAAACATGTTTTACAGTTTGAAATTGGAGTGCAAACATTTGACCCTGTTATTCAAGAGTTAATATCTCGAAAACAAGACAACGATAAAACCTGTGAAAACTTAATCTGGTTACGAGAAAATACCAAAGCACATATTCATGCGGATTTAATATTCGGACTACCTGGAGATAGCCTTAATAATTTTGCTAAAAGCTTTGATCAATTGGTCAAATTAAACCCACAAGAAATACAATTGGGCATACTAAAACGTTTGCGAGGTGCGCCAATAAACCGACACACCGATGTATATCAAATGGTTTATAATGATAATCAGCCCTACAATATATTATCTGTCTCTTATACACATCTGACGCTGCCGACGATCTACTCTGTGTAGA
>CAJXVJ010000287.1 GCA_913061105.1 uncultured Alcanivoracaceae bacterium
TACACAGAGTAGATCGTCGGCAGCGTCAGATGTGTATAAGAGACAGGAATTAGATACAACAAGCTATCAACTAAAAGTTGATGGTGTGGAACAAAGTGTAGAACCACAAGTGTTTAATTTGATTGTGTATTTAATTGAGAACAAAGATAAAATAATATCACGAGAAGAAATACTAGATTCTATTTGGAAAGACAGGGTTGTTTCTGATTCTTCTATAAATAACCACATCAAATCTGCACGGAAAGTATTGCAAGACGATGGCCATAAACAAGCTGTGATCAAAACTGTCCATTCTCGTGGATATCAATTCATTGCTGAATGTGAAGTTTTAGATGATGAAATTACTGAAGTAAAATCTGGAGTAACAGTCCAAAGCCATTCCATTAAGTATCTATTACTATTAGCTACACTGATTGTTATTATTATTGTCATTTGGCAAGTTAGATTAAATCCAACAAATAATCAGCCTGAAAAAATAACAGATAACTCAATAGCAGTTTTGGCATTTGCAGATTTAAGTCCTGACTCTGACCAAGACTATTTTGCTCAGGGAATAAGCGAAGAGTTACTGAATCTATTTACCCGAATTCCAGATTTAAAAGTTGCCAGTCGAACATCATCGTTTTCATTTAAAAACAAAGATGTGCGTTTAGAAAGTATTGGTAAAGAACTAAAAGTAAAGTATATCATGGAAGGCAGTGTTAGGAAATCTGGTGACAAACTCAGGGTGACTGCCCAATTAATTCGAGTTGATGATGGATCACATGTATGGTCAGAAACCTATGATCATAACATTAAAGACGTCTTTAAAATCCAAGATGAAATAGCACAAGCTGTCAGTAATCAACTAGAGGTGACATTATTTAATGAGGAAAACAAAAAGGAGCCAGTCACTCCAGAAGCGCATACTTTGTACCTAAAATCCTTGTACTACTATCGAAGAAACACAGTTTTAGATATGAATGAATCTTTAAAACTTATCAATGAGTCAGTAGAAATATTCCCAAACAATGTGCTTGCATGGACTTTAAAAAGTAGAATTCACTATAAATTAGTGCAATACAACTATGAAATAAAGGATGTGGAATCAATTAAATTAGCAAAGGAGTCTATCAAAAAGGCCAAAGAAATAGAATACCAAGATGCAACAGCCAATGCACAAATGGCCTTGATTAATTTGTGGGATTTAGACTTTTCCGCAGCCCGTTTTAACATTGATTTAGCCATGAGTGTTGAAAACAAAACAACAGCAACAGTTGAAGTTCTTGCTTATTATTTTCAATTAGTTGGTCAAATAGATAAGAGCGTAGAACTCTTGGAAAATGGAATTGACGAAGATCCGCTCAACGATACTTATTATCATAATCTTGCTATTGGGTATTTGCATCTTAATCACAATAAGGATGCTTATTATACGATGAGTAAATACAGTTTTTTTCATGCAGAAGCACATGCTCTGCATGGGCTCATAAGTCAAATTTATTTGGCAGGTGAAAAAAATGTTAAAGCTTTAGAGTTTGCACAAGAAGAACAGAACGATTTTTGGAAACTTTATGGCATGAGTATGGCTCAGTTTGCCAATGGTGATATAGACGAAGCGGATAAACTATTAAATGACATATTGATCAAATATTCACAATCACCTGCTTATATCGCTAACCTTTATGCATTTAGGAAAGAGACTGATAATGCCTTTAAATGGTTGGAGATTGCTTTTGAGAACCAGGATACTGCACTTTTATACATGATCAATTTTTATCCATTCCGAAACTTATGGGAAGACCCAAGATGGAAAATATTTATTAATAAAATTAATTTGCCAAATGGGCATTGGTTGATACAAATAGAGTAAAGTCGGATTATGGCAGTTTCTTAACCAACCAGTGTGACGGTGGAAATTTCATTTTAATAACAAGTTCATGCCATCTGGGATCATTGTGCATTTTTTTAAAATCTGGAAAATTCATAACATGAATTAAGGTACTATCAGGGTGGTCAAATGCTTTATTTAGCCACTCAAATGATTTTTCAATGTTTCCTCTAAATGCATAAATGCGGGCGATATTAGCCAAGTTTGAATTACTATAACGCTCACGAAATTCATCAAATAATATATCCGCTTCGTCTATATCACCATTGGCAAACTGAGCCAGATTCATGGCATAAAGTTTCCAAAAGTCATTTTTTTCTTGTTCAGCATGTACAAGTGCTTGTTTTTGTTTACCTTGTGCCAGAGATACACTGGACATAAGATAATGAATAATATTGGCATCAGGTTTAGCACTTTCATATATTTTGAATGCATTGTATGACTTTGAAAAATCATTCTTTAAAAAATTGACCATTCCTATGCCATAATAATTACTAGAATATTTAGGGTTTATATTTTTCACCTTTTCTCGGTATTCAAGGGCCAGGTCGAAATTTCCAGAAAACATGGCATTAGATGCAGCCACAGCATTGATGTATGAACTGTTCTTATCTAAATCCAAGGCTTTCCGCATGGTTTTATCGGAATCTACAAATCTTCTTTGTTGAGACTGAATACGCGCTAATGTGGCATACGATGGAGCGTAATCAGGATTTATAGCTATGGCTTTATCAATAGCATATGTGGATGTTTTTATCCCATCATTTGTTGATCTAACACCATAATTAAAGGTTAATGAGAAAATAATTTGGCCCAGTTGTTGCCAAGCTGGTGCAAAATTTGGGTCAAATGCAATTGATTTTTTGAGTATTAATTCTGCTTTTTTGTAATCTTCTTTGGTCGATTTTTGGATTAAATGTTTGGCTTGTAAAAACACATTGTATGCATCAGGATGGGCTGTGTTTGATTTGTTTGATTTTGATAACAAGGAAATTTGTAATTTTTCACTAACAGCATCAGCAATATCATCTTGCACTTTAAAGATATCTTTCATGGTCTTATCATAAGTTTCAGACCACAAATGCGTGGAGGTTTGGCTGTCTATTAGTTGTACTGTAATTCGTACCTTATCTTGTTGTTTTCGAATTGACCCTTCTAATATGTATGAGACATTCAGTTGTTCACCAATGGACTGTGCCGTATCATCCTTGTCTTTAAAGTAAAAAGAGGATGTACGGCTAATCACTTTTAACTCTGGAATTTGTGCCAATTTATTTAGGATTTCTTCGCTAATGCCATCGGAAAAATATTCTTGATTTTGTTCAGGGCTCATATCGAGAAATGCCAGAACAGCAATAGATTTGCTTTTAATGACCTGATTGATTGTGTTTTCACCAGATCTATCTGAATTTTTAAATATCTGAAAGCTAAGAATCACGGCAAGAATAGACAATAATACAAATCCTATGTATTTTTTATTTGTATTGGCTTTTATACCTGAATCATCGTGTTCGGTTTTGATTTCTGCAACAAACTGGTAGCCTCTACTGTGAATGGTTTTAATCACATTTTGCGCTTGGCCATTATCACCTAATGCATTTCTGGCAGTCTTGATATGGTTATTTAATGTCGCATCTAACACAATGCGACCATGCCATACATGCTCTAACAAATCTTCACGGCTAACAAGTCTAGATTTGTTTTCAATCAAGTAAACAATTAAATTAAAGACTTGTGGCTCAACCTCAATTAATTTATCTTCACGCTTTAAAGTAAAACTGTCCGTGTCAATTTTAAAATTATCAAATATATATTTCATTGGGTATTAAAACTATTGTGTTTTTGTTGTTGTCAACATTATTGCATATGCAATGGTGATTATAGGCTAAGTGGTTAATATATGTGAAGCAAGTCTCATATAAATGTTGATTGAAGATAATCTATATACAATTATTATTAAATCTTCATGTTTGATTAGTCAGAATAGTTAAAAATAAAATGAATCAAAAGTAATTTGAACTGTCTCTTATACACATCTGACGCTGCCGACGATCTACTCTGTGTAGAT
>CAJXVJ010000288.1 GCA_913061105.1 uncultured Alcanivoracaceae bacterium
CTACACAGAGTAGATCGTCGGCAGCGTCAGATGTGTATAAGAGACAGCAATAATTCAACCAATAATATTATTGGCATCCAACTGGGTACCACAACACCAGATGACTGGTATATAGTCGGTGCTCATATGGATTCAATCCCCTCTTCTGGAAACGCACCTGGTGCAGTTGATAATGCCAGTGGTTGTGCAGGGGTGATGGAGTTGGCACGAATAGCCTCTGGGCACACATTTTCCAGTTCTATACTTTTTATCTGTTATTCCGGCGAAGAACAAGGGCTAATTGGTAGTAGCATTCATGTTAATTCAATTATTTCCAATGGCGATCAAAACAAAGTAAAAGCAGTATTAACCATGGACATGATAGGATATACCAGTAATTCAGATCATGAGCTCTTAATAGAAACTTCTGCATCAAATCAATGGTTGTTGGATGTTTTAGCTGCAAATGCCGCTATTTATGCCCCGCAGCTAACAGTCTATACCAGTACTAATCCCTTTGGTTCTGATCATGTTCCGTATATTAACAATAACATGCATGGGATATTGTCAATAGATGATGATTGGAATGTTTATCCTGATTACCATCAAAATACAGATTTACCTGAAAATATAAATAATACGCAAGGAGACTTAATCTTAAAAACCAACCTTGCTGCTTTAGCACAATTGGCAGGATTAATTAATTCTGACATAATATTTAAAGATGGATTTGATTGAATCAATAAATGAAAAATTACTTAATTCGATTACGCGGGTGGTTTTTGGCCGCTCTTTCATTTCCATGTTTGTAATTTCCAGTTAAGCGCGCCATTAATTGTTGCTGCTCACTGCTACTTAAAGATTCTAACTCATCATGAAACTCTATGGCTTTATAACCCCGTAATACAACGGCCTTTGTACCATTATGAAAAATGGTATATTCATTATTTCGATTTATATAGGTGAATCCTAAGTCTCTGGGCATTGTATTTTTCTCATTTAATTTATATTATTTAAAACCAGTTCAATGCGTTCTTGCAGATTCGGAACCAATTCATCCTCAAACCATGGATTTCGACGAAGCCACATATTATTTCTTGGGCTAGGATGTGGGAGTGGAATAATATTGGGTCCATAATCCTTCCATTTTTTTACATTTTCAGTGACAGTTTTTGCACCGTCAGGTAAATGAAAATCTTGAGCATAACTTCCAATAATAAGTGTCATTTGTATCTGGTTAAGATGATTGAGTATTTGTGATCGCCAGGCAGGTTCACATTCTTTTCTAGGTGCCAAATCTCCTGATTTGCCAGTACCTGGAAAGCAAAAACCCATAGGTAAAATGGCCACCTGCTTAGAAATATAGAAAGTATCCAATGTAACTCCCATCCATCTGCGAAGTCTTTCACCACTGGCATCATCAAAAGGAATACCAGATTCATGTACCTTTCTTCCAGGTGCTTGTCCTGCAATCAATATTTGTGCTTCAGGATGGACTTGTAATACCGGTCTTACTCCATCACACAACTCACTTTCACAAATTGTACATGCACGAACATTGGCAAGTAATTTTTTAAATCTATTATGATCATAAGTGTTTTTCATTTTCATCATATTGTATTCACTTTTAAAATTTCCTGCTATTTCTTTCTATATTATTCTAAGACATTTTAGCATAAGCATATCATATATTTTATTATGGTATACTTATTGCGATTGACGCTCCAATATAGGAACCATTTATGTTCAAAATAGTTTTTAGCTTATTATTTCCCTTCATTGCTTGTGCCCAATGGTCTAACGACTCCAATAACAATCTTGTAATATCTGACCGTAGTGATGAACAAGTACAAGCAAAAATCGTGGCCACAAATGATGGTGGCTCCTATATTAGTTGGTATGATAATGCAGATGGAGGCTATGATATATATTTACAAAGACTTGATGTCAATGGCAATGAACAATGGGCTCACAATGGTATCATAATTGCTGATCGGGGATTCTCTTCAACACAAGATTATGGATTAGCAATTGATAGCACAGGAAATGCATTACTTACATTTAGGGATGACCGTGGTGGAACAGAAAAAATTACAGCCAATAAGATCAACGATACTGGTGTGTTGTTATGGGGTGAATCTGGTATCCAAGTCAGTGGTGTCACCGGATTTTTAGCCGCTCCTAAAATAGCAGGTACAACTGATGGTAATGTCGTAGTAGCTTGGACCAAAGATTCAGAAGTTGTTATTCAGAAACTTGATTCCGATGGATTGCCTCTTTGGGGCAATGGCATTACTCAATCTTCAAAAACTGGTTCACTTATTGCCAGTGACCTTAAGGCCAGTGATAATGGAAATGCTATTATTTCCATGGTTCACGCCACATCATTTTCTGCACCGAAACACATTTGGGTACAAAAATTTTCCTCATTAGATGGTACACAACTATGGGGAGAAAACCCTTTAGCAATATTTGATGCTGGAAGTTTACAATTTGCTAATTTCCCGAGTTTTATCATTGATAATATTGGTGGTGCTATTTTTACATGGTATACATCTTCGCCGAGCCTTGATTGTCGAGTACAGAGAATTGATTCATCAGGCATAGAATATTTTGTTCACAATGGTATTGTGACCTCAACAAATGCATCTCAATTAAGGGTAAACCCAACCTCTTCATTTAAGTCTTCTACTCAAGAAATCTATACATTTTGGAACGAAATCAGCAGTAACCAATCTCAGTCAGGGATTTACGGTCAAAAATTTAATTCATCAGGTGTAAGACAATGGACTGATAGTGGCAAAGAAATTAAATCATTAAGCACCAATCAACACAGTTTCATACAATCGTCTATCATTGCTGGTATGCCTATGATTGCTTGGATTAACAGCATGAGTTTTAACAATGATATTATAGAAGCCACACAAGTTAACTCCAATGGAGACTTTAACTGGAAACCAGCCATTGTTAAAATTGGCAGCAATACAAATACTGATAGTCGTCTCAGCAGTGCTGTAAATAGTTTCAATTTTGGAATGTATGCCTGGACAGAAGGTGATGATCTTAAAGCTCAAAACCTACTTATAGATGGAACATTAGGGATGCAACCAGATGTGATTTTTGCAAATGATTTTGAATTATAAATCTATTATCAAACCTATGGTTTGAATTATTTAATTTCAAATTTTTGCAATTCAACAGGCAACGGTTGTCCATCACATGCCATATGAATGGCTTGACAAACTCCAAGAATATTATCAGCACTGGGGTCGTATGTAATAAAATTTCCTGCGGTACCAGCAATATTTAATGCTGCGCATGTATAAGATTGAAAAGAGTCAAAATAATATCTACCTAGAAAATATCCCATTGATAAACTGTTATAGGTAGCGTTTGGTACACAGGTAGTAATCACCGTTGAATTTGCTGTGAAAGGTGCTGAATTTGATAACCGTGTACTCCACTGCCAATCATCTGAAAATGTTTTACTACTATTAGTATTACCTGAAAGATTTGCTAAAGTTGTATTATCAGACGATAGCAAATTATTATCATTTAGAAATTCCATTGCCTGTTTTTGTGAATCAATATGTGTCTTTATAGATCGTGACACAACTTTATTTGTAAAAGCAGTAAATGGAGAGTTTGTCTGTTGATTTTTTTTAACAGCAAGAACAGGAACTGTAGGTATTTGAGTATCATGGATATAGACCACAGATTTACCCGCAACTTTTCTAGAACTCTGCAAACTAAATGGATTACGACTTGATGCAAATCCTTGACCTCCAAAAAGTGCAAAAAATGGCAATGCAGCTTTTGCTGTTTTTGTAAATTTTAAGGAATTTTTATTATTTTGTTTGGGTTTCATTATTCTTACCTAAGTATAGCTGTATGAAATCTGTCTCTTATACACATCTGACGCTGCCGACGATCTACTCTGTGTAGA
>CAJXVJ010000289.1 GCA_913061105.1 uncultured Alcanivoracaceae bacterium
CACAGAGTAGATCGTCGGCAGCGTCAGATGTGTATAAGAGACAGTAATACAATAAAGCTCAAAACTTGAACAAGATTTAGTCGTTCTTTGAACACAATCACACCACCAATACATAAGAAAAATGGCGTGGCTTGAGAAAAAATTGTAGTCGCCACAGGCGAAATATAATTCAAAGCCATGGTATAGGCTACGTAGTCAACTATCAGAAATATGCCTGCTAGGATTAATATACTCCATTCTTTTAGGTTTAAATGAGAAAACTCTTTTAACCGATCTTTGTGCAATTGCCAGATAAAACAAACAACCGCTGCCACAGTAAAACGAAACCAAGTTATCGTGACACCATCTAAATACACCAAACAATAGACCAAAGCTAAAGGAATTGTTCCCCATAAAAATGCAGTTAATACAGCCAGCAAAATACCTGTAGTGGTATTGGATTGAAATTTAATATTTTGCATAATGTCCACCTGAGTTGAATTAATTTTTTGTAGAATAAGCCTCAATGGTTATAATGTAAAGTGCATAATATTTATATCTATTATGCACTAAACGCATACTGAGAGAATAAAATGTATAGAAACCTTCAACACATGGACCTGAATTTACTAATTGCCTTAGATGTCTTACTACAGGAACAACATGTCAGTCGCGCTGCTGATCATCTGTCACTCAGTCAATCTGCCACTAGTCGTATTTTGGCACGATTAAGAGATATGTTTTCAGACCCTCTTTTGGTTAAAACAGGTGATGGAATGGTGATGACAGAACGGGCTTTACAATTAAAACCGATGATTAAACATAGCCTTGATGTGACTGAAAAATTGTTTATTGGTGATACTTTTGATCCATTAACGACAACAAGGAACTTTAGCCTTCGAGCTACCAGTTATGTATCACAAGCTTATTTGCCAGAGGTTGTCAGTAGAATTACCCGTGAAGCACCCAACTGTAGTATTCAAATAGAAAATTTATCAGGTGAAATCTTTAGCAGTCACCAAAATGAAGATGTAGATTTGATTATCTGTGGTGATGGTTTTAATATTCCACAAAACTTCAAACAAAAGCACATCGGCGTGGATAAAATGGTTTGTATCATGAGTAAAAGTCATCCTTTGTCAAATAAGCAACTTACCATTGATGATTATGTATCCTATGGACATTGTCAAATGACCTTGGGCATAGGATCGGTGACCGCTTCAATAGATAGGTTGCTTGGTAATATAAAACAAAAACGCAAAGTCCGATTGAAACTGCCACATGTTATGGCTTGTATGGAAATGGTGGCTAAAAGTGATTTCTTACACACAAATGCATCCAATCTTGCTAAAAAATTCTTACCTGTATTTAACCTTACAATGAAAGAATTGCCATTTGAATATCCATTACTGGATTATGCCATCTATTGGCACCCTATTCACCACCAAAATCCAGCACATGTGTGGTTAAGGAATATATGTTCTGATGAAATTAAGAATATATTTACACCAAAACAATAGCAATTAGAAAATTATTTTAAAACATCCAAACTCCCCTCAAATGAGGGGAAATTTTTAGAATTAATTAATCTTCAAAACCATTCTCAAATATAACATCGTTTTCATTCAATGTAGCCGTTCCACCATTTCCTGTAACATCGCTGTTATTGTTAGGGAATATGTCTAATTCATTGGCTAAAACATTAACAGATAAATCGAAATCTCCTTGGTCATCAATTTCATAGACTAAAGTAATGTTTTCTGTTAAAAACCTATCTAAATTTGGTAAATTACAATCAACTGTTTCGCAGTTGTCACTGGCTGCCCAAAGTAGTGTTAAGTTGTCTGGAGAAAGCGCAATATCGACATTGGTGGCATGACTAACACCGTTATTGGCAACACGCAAGTCATATTGAATCGATTGTCCTTCAAGATATGGCCCCATGGTAATTAAAGATAGATTTGCCCCCACATCAGCGGCAGCAACAATCGGTTCTTGAATCGTTATTGCATTATTTAACAAATTGGGATCAGATTGTGCTGGTGTGACTAATATGTGGTTTGTGAATGTATTGTTCATAGCATCCAGTTCGGTTGGTGCAAAATACTGTAATGTAAAAGATTGCACAGTGTTAGCTGCCATAGTAGGAATGATACACGGAACACTACAGCCATTGATACCAATGAATTCAGCTCCTGGGAAATCTGAATAAACCTGAACATTACTGGCGGGATTATTGCCATTGGTAATTTTCAAATTAAACTCTAAGTATTGATATGCATAATACGGCCCTGATTGTTCTATACTGGCATCAATACTTATGTCCGCTTCAGTTACAGCCCCATTATTGAGCGTATTATCAATATTATTGCTATCATTAACATCTGTTAGCCCTGAAGATACCTCAGCACTTGCATCAAACAATGTGGCAATAACCTCTGCTTTGATGGTGATGACTCCTGATGCATTATTCAATAAATTTGGATAACTACACACCTGACCAACCGATGAACTACAGTTTTCGAATAGCATGTTATTTAAACCGGTCGGCACAAACTCTAGTTCGACATTGCTGGCTGTTTGTTGACCATTATTGGTAATCGTGGCTTCATACACCACATTTTGCCCAATAAAATAAGGTCCTTCTGAGATCAGATTCATGGAAACACCCATATCAGCACCTTGATTTATGGGGTGATTAACTGATGCTGTATTATTATTCAAGTCAAAATCTGTATATAGAGAATTGGCTGTAGAACTAGCAGAAACCATCATATCAAATGGGCTATTCAAATAATTCCCTACAGCCATCATGACTGGAATAGTGATTTCTTGGCCTGATTGAATGCTCGGAATGATGCAAGGAAAACTGCTACATAAAGTGGAATCTATTTCAGTAATAAATACACTTGTTGTATCAATATCAACTTCAACCGCAGTAGCGAGTGCTGGGCCATTGTTTTTAATCTTAAAATTATAGACAATATCTTGATTGCTAACATAAGGTGCACTTTGCATGAAAGAACCCGATACTTCAATATCCGCACTATCAACAACTTCAAAAGCCCCTATATCACATAAAGCTCCACGGGCTTCCCCTCTTTGGTCTGTTGCTAGACAATACGTGGGATCACCGGCATCAATGGCATCAGATAAATGGTGTAAAGCATATGTAGAAGTGGGACCACCATTATCTTCCAATTCTAGCAGCCTTGGGTAATCAAAAAGGTTGCCTACACAAACTGATATATTGGTATTATGCAGGTTACCTGAATCAATTATCCAGCTATTATTAAAAAAACGACATTCGCCTCTTAATATTGTATTGGTCATGTTCAATATTGAGTCACTAATACTGGCTGGTGTATTAAATGTATTGTGATTTAAAGTTACTGATGAAAACTCACGGAAATCAATCAGTGAATGATCAGGATATGGATGAACAATCCTCCTAGAGAAAGTAGTGTTAGTTATATTCGCAACAATTCCCTCAGCATGTATACCTGAATAATTTTCACTAAATAAACTAGAATCAATATTTAACTCTCCACCTTCAATATAAATACTGGCAGCCCTACCTGTATAAACAAAATCTAGGGTACTATTATCAAATCCAAATTTTGATCTGTTTTCTAAAAAGTTACTTCGAATAACATTTAGGATTGAGTCATCAGCATATATAGCTCCGCCATAAGTGTGCTGAAAATCCCCAGTATTGTATGCACCATTTCCAAACAATACAGTGTTGTCGATATTAACTTCACCATTATCAATATAAATCGCACCACCTTTTCCAACATAACTGCTGTTGTCATACAAAAAAGAATCATGAAAATCAACTGTTGCATCTATAATACGAATGGCACCGCCAGCATCGATTGCGCTGGTTGCACCCTGTCTCTTATACACATCTCCGAGCCCACGAGACAGGCAGAAATC
>CAJXVJ010000290.1 GCA_913061105.1 uncultured Alcanivoracaceae bacterium
ATCTACACAGAGTAGATCGTCGGCAGCGTCAGATGTGTATAAGAGACAGTATTATCAGTGCTCGGTGTTTATTTATTTAAACTGACAGGTTTTAAGGTCATGGTATTTGTTCCTATGGTCTTTATTTATTTTATTGTGCCAATTTTAGACTGGATTTTTTCTGAAGATAAATCAAACCCACCAGAAGAAGCTGTTGCTAAGCTAGAACAAAATAATTACTATCGAATCGTTACCTATTTAATGTTACCGATACATTTTTTTAGCCTCTATTATATTGTAGACTTCATTGTTTATAACCCAATTCCACTTTGGATGTTTGTGACATTGCTGTTCACTTTAGGCGTTTTTGGCGGCCTTGCCGTCAACCTTGGTCACGAAATGGGGCATAAGAAATCTTGGTTAGATAAAAATTTGGCCAAATTAGCCTTGGCCAGTTCTGGATATGGACATTTCAACATAGAACACAATGCAGGTCACCACAAAGATGTAGCGACACCTGAAGATTCAGCCAGTTCTAAATATGGTGAAAATATTTACCGTTTTGCTCTAAGAGAAGTACCTGGTGGATTAAAAAGGGCATGGAAAATTGAAAAGAAACGGCTTAACAGACAAGGAAAAAATGTCATGTCTGTTAATAACCAAATCTTACATTCATACCTAATGACATTGTTAATATTTGCACTATTTACCTATTTTTTGGGATATTATGCACTGGCGATTTTAGTATTACACTCTCCTATAGTCTGGTGGCAATTAACAACGGCAAACTATATTGAGCATTATGGATTACTGCGTCAAAAGAATGATAATGGTAAATATGAACGTTGCCAACCAAAACATTCATGGAATTCAAATCACTTGGTCTCTAATTTGGTGCTATTTCACCTACAACGTCATGCAGATCATCATGCAAATCCGAGTCGGCATTATCAAAGCCTAAGAGATTTTCCAGAGGCACCTCAATTACCCATGGGGTATATGGGCATGTTTATATTGGCTTATATTCCACCATTATGGAAAAAAGTCATGGATCCGAAAGTATTAAAACTTGCAAATAACAATTTTGACCACATTAATCACATCTAATAAAGTTTTAAGGAACACACAATGAGCAATTTTCACGATTTTAAAGCCAAAACTATTTCTGGCGATGAAGTATCAATGCAAGATTATCAAGACGATGTTGTCTTAGTAGTCAATACTGCCAGTAAATGTGGCCTAACACCGCAATTCGAGGGTTTACAAAAATTGCACGAAGAATACAAAGATCAAGGTTTAAAAATCTTGGGTTTTCCATGTAACCAATTTGCCGGGCAAGATCCTGGCAGCAACGAAGAAATCGCCAGTTTTTGTTTGAAAAATTATGGCGTTGATTTCACCATGTTCGATAAAGTGGACGTCAATGGAAAGGATGCACACCCCATTTTTGAATACCTAAAAGACGAACTCGGTGGTACTTTAGGAAAAAAAATCAAATGGAACTTTACCAAATTTTTAATTGGTAAAGATGGTCAACCGATAAAACGATTTGCACCAACTAAAAAGCCTAAAGACATAGAGAAATCCATTAAAACTGCTTTAGAGAGTTAATCCGAAAGGTACTTTTGTCATATTCATAGGATTGTTTTAAAGTGATATGATTAGTATTATGATCACAAATGCAAATTTTGACAAAGAACTAAGCAATAGCACAAAGAAATTTATTAAAGTAACTTGTTACATTACCTCTTTGTGCTTCTTATTTTATGCCATAGTATTTAATTCTGGTATTGCGACAATACTCTTTGTCTTGGCAGGGCTTCCACTGTCTTCAATGGCATATTCTATAAAGATTACAAAAACCAATTTCAACAACAGTATTATTTTGAATGGTTATTCAAAAAAAAGAAAGGCTTCAGCCGGCATCTTTTCACCATTAACGTTATATTTTATTGGTTTGGTATTAGTTTTGGCTTCATTCATCGGGAGTTTTGATGATTTACGTGGCCCATTAATGATGTCTGGAATTGCTACTGTTTTGTTTAACCTTGCGCGCAATAGGCGAAACTAGCTCTCATTTAACTCAAAGTTTTCCACAAATAAAAATTTAAATATGACTCCCAACCTGCAAACGGCTTAAACACTTTATCTATGGTATTTTTATCGGGTTTTCTTTCGGTATTAAAAACTTGATGCAGGGACAGACTGAGGCCCGTATCTCCATAAGCTATGCATGTCATGTCTCTTAGTGATTTCATTGATACATAATTGGCTGTCCATGGACCTATGCCCTTGATGGCTAACAACTTATCCATTTGTTGTGGCTTTGTAAGTTTTAATAAATCATTTTTATTCAGTTCATTGTTACAAAATGCTTGAGAGATATTGTGAATATAATTAATTTTTTGTTTTGAAAATTGCATGGCAACCAAATCTTCCTTGTTTACATTTAACAAGGAATGAGGTGTTGGGAAAACATGGTATTTTTGCCCATCAACTTTAATACTTTCGCCATATTTATTAACCAATCGTGTTTTGATTTTGTGTGCAAATGTGAGGTTGATTTGTTGACCTATGACACACCAACACAAAGCTTCAAACAAATCTACAATTCCCATTAACCTTAATCCTTGATACTGAATTGGAAAATCCTTAGTTTGTTGATGTTTTTTCATGAGTGCATAGAATTCAGTCATGTCTCTTTCAACATCAAACCAATCCATGACATAAGATATTATTTCTTTTTCATCCGTTTTTGAAACTATTCTGTGTGCTGAAACATTAATGTTGACAGAATCAGATGAGATTTCAATTAAAACCAACCCAGAAGTAACCCTGATTAAACGCCTGACAACTGACTCATTTACTGAATAGAGGCACTCGTCATATCCTCTGTTAAGAAAGTCTAAACAAGCTTGAAAATTAAAATGTATGGGTTTTGCTATTTTCATTTATGCCAATTTTCAAATGCCTTTACAAATCTTTCTGGGGCTGTCTCATCTAAGTTGAAATACAATGAAGGTTCAATTAATTCAATCTCCATTAATTTATACGAACCTTGATATTCAACCAGGTCGATACGTGCATACAATACTTTTTCTGGTAAAGATTGTAACGCTTTGGAACCTGCTTTTTGCAAACCTTGATTGGCTTGAACCTTTGTCAAAGTACTGCCATAATCTTCTTGCACCCTAAAATCTCCCTTTTTTGGTGTTTTTAGTACACAATGACTTAACTGATCAGCAAAGTAAAACAGAGAATACTCTCCTTCTTCGATAATGGCAGGAATAAATGGTTGTACCATTAATTGTTTATCATTCAATGATTGAATCAGCTCATCTCGACTGTCTGAGTAAGTAGCCTTATCTATCCAAAATGTATTTTCTGAATTAGCACTGATTGTTGGTTTGATAACAATTTGCTTGGTATTGAATAGTTGAAAATAGAAATCTATTTTGTCAAATTCAAAACGATCGACCCATATTGTAGGGATAATTTCTGCCCCTTTTTGACTAACTTCTTTCAAATACTGTTTATTAATATTCCATTTTGCAATTTTCAATGGGTTAAGTAATTGTACAGATGAATTTTCTATGTCTGATAATACTTGTATAAATGCATCGGCATTATCTTGATAATCCCAAGTTGATCGAATAATCACTGCTTGGTATTTTTCCCATTTTACAGAACTACTTCTCCATGAGACGTGTTCGGTTTTCCAGCCAATATCCAACATAGGCTGATCTAGCAATTTATCTTCATTATTAGATTCAACAAGATTATCCATGGTGAGTACGGCGCAATATTTCATAACTATTCATATTATTTCAAAACTACATACATTTTCGCATATTGTTTTTAATAAGCTACTGTTTATTGACACTATTAAGGCTGTCTCTTATACACATCTGACGCTGCCGACGATCTACTCTGTGTAG
>CAJXVJ010000291.1 GCA_913061105.1 uncultured Alcanivoracaceae bacterium
CACAGAGTAGCTCGTCGGCAGCGTCAGATGTGTATAAGAGACAGAAATTAAAGAGAGTTATATTTGTAACACTGTGACTTAAACTAAAATTTAATAAATATTTAATTTAATACAAAAAATGTAAAAGATTTAAAAAACCGATATAGTTCGATTATTTGATAAGGGTAAAATTTGAAAAATTTTATTAAACAGTTTGTTGCTTTAACTCAAGAGGAGGTGCGTATAGATTTGGGCTGGCTTTTGCAAAATAATGGCCTTGCAATGTGTCTACACCCAGCATAATAGCAACATCTGTAATGGCTTTGTTTTTGCAATATTCCGCGGTTACTTTGAGTTTTTTCTTATGGGCGAGTTTTATGATGCCTTTAGTGATATTTTGAATTTCTAAGTTATCGGTGATATGTTCCATAATCGATCTGTCAATTTTAACGAAATCAACTGGCAAATTAATCAACCTTTCGATGTTTGAATGTCCTTTGCCTAAATCATCCATGCCAATTTCAGAACCCAGCTTCTTAATCTTTCTAAAAAACTGTAACACTGTATCTGAATCGACTATGGCTTCATTTTCCAATAGCTCAAACTGTAATAAATGACTTATTCCTGAATTCTTAATCGATGAGTAGATATACTCGCAGGTTTTTATATTATTAATGTCGGGCACACCTAAATTGATGGAAACAATAACTTTATTAGTTATGGCAAACTGAATGGATTTTTCAAGAATGATTCGTGTTATTTTATAATTCAACTTTTCACGGTTTACCAATGGTAAAAACACATTGGGTAAAATAATGGGCAAATTATTATCATCAACAATTCTAGCCAGGCTTTCGTACTTTACCACTTTCAATGTCTTGGCATCAAAAATGGGTTGAAAAAAAGGCACCAAACGGTCTTCTTTCAATGCCGTATGAATTAATTGAATGTTTTGTAAATCTTTTTTATAAGTATCAGGTAATTGCTTTTCACCATCACCAATAAAAAAATAAGGCAATTGCTTCTCCAGTGCTTCACTTAATGCCATATTGGCCAGGGTAAAAGCATCTTTCTTTTGCCTGACAGCTCCAACAGTTACTTTTAATTTAATAAATTCATTTTCACCAACCATATAATCAAAAGTAACAAGAGACTTTACTATTTTCCCTGTAATATCAGCGATGTCAGCAAATGAAATATTTTGATCCTCTAGAATAGCAAAAGTAGACTGCTGAACTCTATAAACACAGCTCTTTTTTAATCTTTCATCTTCAAATCCATTTATGAGTGTTGCAATTTGTTTATTCAAATCATCACAAACAGCTGGGCCGTATCGATTGATAATAGAATTATAATTCAGGATTTTAATAAATGCTAAATTTGGAGAAATGGTAGTTTTGAGATCTTCAATGAGTTGATGTTGATTGGCAATGCCAGTAATAGAATCTGTATTTGAATCCTTTATCCTATTTTTCCAATATTTTATATTAGAGTTAATCACTTTAATGATAACTGGGAACAGAACAATTGAAAACAGAAAGAAAACCAGAATTAATGTTTTTAAATTTGAATAGAGTGTTAGATATACATCCTCAACTGATTGATAACTAATCAGCAATGACTCAGAACCATTTTTCATTGGAATAATGGCAAACCGGGTAGCCATAGAATTGAATTCAATTTCAGTATAATAAGCTGTTTTAGTAGATATTACAGATTGTACGGGTTCAACTAAACCAAGTGATTCTAGTAATTTTTTGTTATTTTGACCATCTTGTAAAATTCGGTATTCAAATTTTCCGCTGGAGTCTTTTTTTATTAAATACAAAAAATTGATGTTATTGTCTTTGTGATTTTTTTCAATTAGATTATAAAATGACTGAGATGCAGCTTCTATTTCAGAATCAATCAATTTGAAATAATCTGTTTTTGAACTTTGATAAATGTAGACACAAGCCAAACATACACTTAAAGCGTAAATAAAAATCCAACCGATAAGCATTTTCATGCTTCTGTTGTTCATTTCAAACATTTTAATCAAAGTTTTGTATAGTAGTAATAACAATCATACCAGACAAAAGGATTGATGGCATAAAAAAACCCCAGAAAACTGGGGCTTTTTATTCTCCTTACTCCCCTTTTATATTAAAGAGTGTATGATCCTGGATCAGAACATACACTGGTAGATCCTTGCTCACAAACTTGATAAGTATAAGACACACCTGATGAAACGTTTTTATCATTCCAAGCACCATCATTTCTGGTTCTTGATACTCTAGAGCCATTTTTGTAAATATCGACTTTACTGCCTGAAGCACCAGACCAGAAAACTTGAATCTTATTGCCTCTGTTATTTTCTCCCAAACTCATAGTGATTGAAGCAACAGAACCATCTGTTACTGTAACGGATTGAGATTGGCTGTCAGTTGCACCTTCATTGTCAGTTACTGTTAATGTCACATTGTAAGTATTAGCTGAAGCAAATGTATGATTAACAGATGAACCTGAACCACCAAATGACCAAGAATAATTACTGATTGAACCATCACTGTCAGAACTTCCTGAACCATTAAAACTACAAGCTAAATCATTACAATTATATGTAAATGAAGCGTTAGGAGCTTGATTTTGTGGAGGATTGCCGCCACCATCAACAGCTGCAACAGCTGCAGCAGCATCTAACATGCCATCACCACAGGTGTTCGTCGAACAACTAGAACCATTTGGAAATGATCTTGCGGTGCTTTTTAATATAGTTTCAACTTCATCAGGTGTAAGACTTGGATCAACTGAATACATCAATGCTGCTACACCAGCAACATGAGGTGTTGCCATTGAAGTACCTGAATAATAGACATAAGTTTCAGAACCTGGAGCTGTTGTTCCATCATTAAGTAATGAAGCAACACCTTCTTGACCTGCTTCACCACCAGGGCCTGCAAGGTCTACTAAATTACCATAGTTTGAGTAGCTGGCTCTATCTGCTTGTTTATTTGTTGCAGCAATTGAAACAACACCGTTACAGTTTGCAGGACTAGAGTTAGAAACGTTTTGATTTTCATTTCCTGCTGCTACGATGACAACTGAACCCAAACTTCTGGCAGTATTAATGGCATTTTGTGATGTGTTATCACAAGATCCTCCACCACCAAGACTCATATTTATGACACTGGCAGGATTTGGGTTTGATGGTACTCCTGAAACTGAACCACCAGCCGCCCAAACAATACCATCAGCAATGTCTGAAGTATAACCACCACATTTACCCAATACACGTACTGGCACAACAACAGCATCATAAGCAATACCTGCTACACCTTTATTGTTATTGGTAACTGCAGCAATGGTTCCTGCTACGTGAGTTCCATGCCAACTTGAATCTTGTGCTGAATGGGCATATCCACATTCATTTCTAGTTATCCAATCACCTGGATCAGAAGCATCAGAATCTCTGCCACTGTTGCCATCATTTCCAACAAAAGCATCAGAAATCATGTCATAACCACCGGTTAAATTTGCTGCTAAATCTGAATGATTTGTATAGCCAGTATCTAAAACAGCAACAGTTACACCAGAACCAGTAGATGTATCCCAAGCCGTTTCAAGATCAATGCCAGCTGTCGCATCATTATAATGCCACTGTAAATTATAATAGGTATCATTTGCTGTGGCTGACGGATGTAATATACGATCAACTTCAACATATTCTATTTTTGGATCCATCGCAATTTTATGCATAAGCTCTTGCATTTCAGCTTTTGACTTTTTGTTATTCAATCTAATAACTTGAGAACCATCATGCATGAATTTTGCATGAGATACTTTCTCTGATATTCTTTTACTTAATATTTCAATACCCCTTGTTTGTGATATTTCAGTCACATTGGTACCTGTCTCTTATACACATCTCCGAGCCCACGAGACAGGCAGAAATCT
>CAJXVJ010000292.1 GCA_913061105.1 uncultured Alcanivoracaceae bacterium
AGATTTCTGCCTGTCTCGTGGGCTCGGAGATGTGTATAAGAGACAGGTATTAAAATAACACACGAAAAAAGTCAGAATCTTAACGGTTCTGACTTTTTTGTTTTTGGTAAGATGTAAATCAATAGCATATTGCGAATTATAAAAGGGGAGTAAATATGACGCCAATAGAATTAGCAAAACACTATTTTGACATGTCTAATGAAAGTGGTTTCGATAAAATAAAGTTGGTGTTTAATGATAGTTCTACCTATTGTTCTGGTACTGGTGAATTGTTTGTTGGGGTCAAAGATATACTTGTAATGCAGCGGGCTTATCATGGTTCTTTTAAAACTTTAAATTGGCAGGTGAATCATGCAGATGAAATCAAACCCGGAATTATTGTTATTGATTTCGATTTTCAAGGAAAATCTTTAGCAGAAGAGAATGTAGAGTACTCTGGTATAGAATATATTATTGTTCATGATGGAAAAATTCAGCACATAGATGTGCGTAGAAATGATTAACCCTTATTAATTAAAAGACCACCGAAACCCTGTAGTAAAACTTCTGCCTTCACCACTGTAATAGTAATTGCCGTCAATTCCTTCGGCATCAGGTATGGGTAAAGTGGTGCTGATGTAGGTTTGATTGTTAAGGTTTTTAGAATCGAAAAACCAATGTAGTTTTTTGGAATGTTTATAGATGACACTTAATCCTGTAAGAAGATAATTATCAGTTTTAACAGTATTGGCTAAATCTATATAGTAGCCTGATGGAACCCACTCAATGCTTGGGATGAATTGCCAACCTGATGGGTGCTGATAAGCCAGTCGTGATTGAAAATAGTGTTCTGGTATTCCAGGTATTTTATTGTTGGCATATTCAGCATCATTGTCTAATTGGAATTGGTTGTTTTGATAACTATTTGTTATGGTTAACTGATCAGAATTTGTTATAAGATCATCAGTAATTTGCCAGTGAATTAAGCCTTCTAACCCCCAGTGAGTCGATTGATTTGCATTGGTGGTCCGTGTTGCTCCATCTGGAAATCTAAAACGAATAAATTCATTATCGATTTGGCTATAATACAGGCTGATGTCCCAATTTAACTTCTGTGTAAAACCTTTGCTACCTATTTCAAAAGTATTAGCTGACTGTGCCTTTATTGGTGAATTGATCCCTGGTTGGTTTCCGTTGTTTAACTCAGAAAAAGTGGGTGCTTCAAAACTGCGGGTAAGGGATGTGAACCAATGCCAGTTTTCTTGTGGTCTATAGCTTAATGCGATTCGCGGATTGAATTGTGAATAATTGCGTTTGCTATTAATGGTTTCAGGAAAGGATTCTTCGATATTGCGTTGTGTATAGATGGCTTGTATGGATAAATCCAAGTTCAATAAAGAAGTATTGTTCTTACTGATTAATGGCAATTGATATTGATAACCCGCCGTTGTGGTTTGTGCATTTTGTTCTCGAATGATACGTTGACTTCCAGGTTGTCCTGCTTCGTTCTCTCTACGTAGCTCATCTTGAACACCCCAAATGGTATTAAATTGGAATTGATGAGGCCCTTGTTGCCAAACAAGATTGAGTCCAGCATCATCTGAGTCACGGTTAATGTAGGTGAATACTGGGTTATCCAATCGTTTTGAAGCTAAGAAAAATGTAGCACTCATATTTTCATCAGACAATTGATAAGACATTCGGGTTAATGCTAAGTCTCTATTGAAATTTCCAAAAATATTAAAACCTCTGGATTGTCTGGGATCTTCGGCTATCAAAGCTTTTGATAAACTACTGGGTAGTTCGGCTTGGGTATTTAGATGATAAACTCCGATTCTGTGATCAAATCTGGAATCACCATCAATATAATATTGCATGTCGATGCGGTTGCTGCGTTGTTGATTTTGTTCTCGAAAACCACCCTGATTAAAATGACTGGCACGTATACGCAAATAATTAGAAGCCTCACCTGTAGTATATGAAACCATGCCTTTTTGGGTGTCAAAACTTCCACCTGATAATCGAAAATCGTTAGTTTGGTTGTTATATGGAATTGTTGAACCCAGTTGTATCACACCTCCTAAAGTACTGCCACCTAGAGCTAGGCCATTTCCACCACGATAAACGCTGACATAATCGATAAACCATGGATCAATGGCTTGGAAATCAAATGAGCCATCAGCTGAGTTTAATGGAATGCCATCTTGTAATAGCAAAAGACCTCCACCTTGGAATTGTCTTCCTAATCCTGAACCACGAATTGATAGCCGAGTACTTTCAGCACCATTTCTTTGTTGAGCAAAAACACCTGGTATAAAATCCATAATGTCTTTTATGTTCGATGCTCTTTGATCCTGCCAATATTCAGCTGCATTAAATGAAGCACTGCCTGACCATTGGCTGACTTGTTGTGCTTGGTCTTGTAATGGGGCAGGAACATAAGGTGCTTCGCCAGTAACCACTATGCTAGGTTGGACTTGAACATCATGATCTTGATTTTGATCATTCTTAGATTTTTGATTTGAGCTCTGGATTTGTTGAGCATGTGTGATTGTACTGGCAATGCACGTTAACAATGCCAGTAATATTATTGATTTCATTGGGTTTTTTATTTGACCTTTTCTTTGGTAACTATTGGAGAAATTTTAAGTATTTTACCTTTACCACTATCTGTTGCAACAAATATGTTGCCATTAGGCCCTTGTTCTATCGCACGAATTCGAGATGATTGATCTTTTAATAAACGTTCTTCAGTGATTACTTTATTATTTTTATCTAGTTTTATCCGGTTTAAGTGCATTAATTTTAATGCTCCGGTAAAAATGTCACCTTTCCAGTTAGGAAAAGCATCACCCGAATAAATAAGCATTCCTGAAGTAGCTATTGAAGGGTCCCAATAATGTACGGGCTGTTCCATACCATCCATTTTTCTTTTATCGGTTATTGGTGTGCCATTATAATTTATCCCATAAGTGATGACCGGCCAGCCGTAGTTTTTTCCCGCTTGTATGATATTGATTTCATCACCACCACGAGGCCCATGTTCATTGCCCCATAATACACCTGTATCAGGATGTAAAAAAGCGCCTTGTACATTTCGATGTCCTGAACTATAGATATCAGGCAGTACATTTTTATTGTTTAAATATGGGTTGCCTTTTGCAGGTTTGCCATCTGTGTCAATGCGTACAACTTTTCCGAAATGAGTAGACATGTCTTGAACATTTTCTTTGCCTCCTCGATCCCCTAGTGTGACAAATAAATGACCCGTTCGATCAAAAACAAGGCGAGAGCCATAGTGATACCCGGCTTTTTGTGTTTGAGCCTGCTGCCAAATATTTTTTACATCTTTCAAAGAGTTTCCTATTAATTGAGCTTTTCCAACAGCTGTACGTGCATGGCCATCATCCGCTGCTTTAGAATATGAGAAATAAATCATTTTGTTTTTGGAAAAACCTGGATCTAATACTATGTCTAAAAGCCCACCTTGTCCTTTTGTGTCAACTTCCAACATGCCTTCTATAGGATTAGAAATTGAACCGTCTTGAGCAATAATTCTTAATTGTCCTTTTTTTTCTGTGACTAATAAGCGCCCATCAGGAAGAAAAGTCATACCCCATGGCTGATTTAAGCCCTCAGCATAAGTGCTTACATTAATTTTGTGAGTGGCTATTTCGTCTTTTTTATCTTCAGCTATAACGTTAATAGCAAATGTCAAAGACATAAGGATAATAAGGGTAGTTTTTTTCATACTAAATTCCATACTAGGTGATTAATAACTATTTTATATTAAAGTCAGGTTAATTTCTTATATTAATGATTAAAATTCAAAAAGATTAACCATCTACAAAACAATATATATTAATTACTGTTTTAGTTCTAACCTGTCTCTTATACACATCTCCGAGCCCACGAGACAGGCAGAAATCTCG
>CAJXVJ010000293.1 GCA_913061105.1 uncultured Alcanivoracaceae bacterium
TGTCTCGTGGGCTCGGAGATGTGTATAAGAGACAGTTGTCTTAGTATTTAATAAT
Source organism: uncultured Alcanivoracaceae bacterium (assembly GCA_913061105.1). Lineage (GTDB taxonomy): Bacteria > Pseudomonadota > Gammaproteobacteria > Xanthomonadales > Marinicellaceae > NORP309. The sequence continues at coordinate 56 of CAJXVJ010000293.1, forward strand.
GTCGTATTTGCGAATGAGTCATTATTTGAATTGAATGGTCAAAATTTAACGCTATTGTCTTTCAAAGATGTTGCACATGAAGATTTTGATAAATATGTTTTAAATCTAATACAAACACAACACAGCGATGAGTATTATCCAGTAAGAAAAGACCCCAAAAAACTCAAAGCATTGATAAAGAAGTATTCAGATAAAGTAAAAGAATCAGCATCAAAATTTACTGGCCAAACACATTTTAGATGGGGCCATAGAGTGAGTTATGAAAAATTTGATTCAAATCAATCGCTATTAACAATAAGAAACTTTTTATTTGGAAGCTCTAAAGCAGTTCCAGTAAACAAAAGCTTAGATGATGGCTTACCCAGTAATTTTCTATTACTTATTGCCAATATTGATATGATTGAAAACATTAAGATTGATTCTGAAAAATTCCAGTCATTCATTGATTCACGTGAAAATAATAAAAATAAAATGTTATACCTAGAAATGATATTGGTTTTACCTAAATTTCAAAACCGAGATAACTTTCAAGCCGTAATTAAGGAAATAAATGTCTACGATTCATCAAAAAAGAAAGTATTATTAGCAAACAGAAAAGAACCTGCACAAACCAGTGATTTAATTAATGATTGGATGTTATCAGATGGATACTCAAACAAATTGATTGGTATTCATGCGTTTTCTTTTTTGGGTTACAGGTTACAAGATTTACTCAGAGACGTAAACGCCATAAAAGACTATTGTGATAAATCTCAAAAACTAGGTAAACACCAAGTTTATGTTTGTAGTAGACCCTATGGTGAAAATACTATGATTGTTATTACTTTTATAGGCGGAATTGTGGCCAAAATAGATTTGGTGGCAAAATCAGAACTTAGTCAAAAAGAAAAAAAAGTAGTAGCGCAATCTATCATGACAAAGTTGGGACAATCAAAATCTATATTTAATGAAACAAAAGTTCAGTGGAGTAAGTACAATTCAGATTTTGTGTTTTACTCGGATGCTTTTTTTGGACAAAAAAGCGAAGCATCCAAATATACCTATTCATTTGCAGGGTCAGAAAAGCAAAAAGAAACGGATTTTACATTAATCGTCAGTATGATTTCACAAGAAACCAAACAACTAATAGAGAACAATAAATGAGTTTAGAAAAAATAACGACAGAAACAGGGCAAAATCCAAAGTTGGTAATTATTTGGATGCACGGTCTTGGGGCAGATGGCAATGATTTTGCTCCTGTTGTTCCCGAATTTAATATTCCTGATATGCCAATAAAATTCGTTTTTCCGCATGCACCCAAAATTCCAGTAACAGTAAATGGTGGAATGGTAATGCGGGCATGGTATGACATTTTGGCAATGGACATTGATAGGCACATAGACACACAAGGAATCCAAGTTTCGGCTACATTAATCCACGAATTGATTGAAGAACAAATTAAATTGGGCTTTTCTTATGATCAAATAATATTGGCTGGTTTTTCTCAAGGAGCCGCCATGAGCTTACACGTTAGCAACCAATTCCCCCAAAAGCTTGCGGGCATAATTGCCCTTTCAGGATATTTACCAATTCCTGAGCAAATTAACAGTAACCAAAAAACAAATTTAAGCACACCCATATTTATGGGTCATGGAAGCCAAGACCCTGTGGTTCCTTTTGAATTAGGAAAAAATAGCCGCGATATTTTAATAAAAGCAGGCTATAAAATTGAATGGCACGAATATCCCATTCAACATGGCGTATCAATGGAAGAACTGGCAGATATAAAATCATGGTTGATCAACAAAATCAAGAATTAGAACAAGTCTTTAACTACTTGTGCCGAAACCCTGTTTCCTGTATTGATGATATATCCAGTCATTTAAATTTAAGTAACAAAAAATTGACGACCATGATTCAAGTCTTGCAATCAAAGGGGCTAAATATTGAAATTGTTGGAAATAAGACTCACTTAATCACTGAAACAGATATTATTGACAGTAATTTCATTGAGAAACAAATCAGAAAACAAGGCATCAACAAAAAAGTTGATTATCATTTTATTACTGAATCAACCAATCTGTTGGCTCAAAATAATAAACAAGATGCCATTTTCATCAGTAATTACCAAAGCCAAGGAAAAGGCAGACAAGCAAAAAAATGGTTAAGCCCACTTGGACAATCAATTGCCTTAAGCCTGTCTCACAGGTTTAACAACGGTCTACAAAAATTATCTGGATTAAATATTGTAATTGGCGTATCTATTGCTGAAACATTGAATCATTTTGGTGGTCAGAACATCGGTTTAAAATGGCCAAATGATGTCATAGGTTTAAAAGGAAAAATGGCGGGTATTTTGATTGAGGCCACAGGCAACTCAAAACAATGTAAAGCCATCATCGGAATAGGAGTTAATTGGAGCATCCAACCAGAACTGTTTCAATCAGTTGATCAAGCCTGTAGTAATATAGACCTGTCTGATGTTTCAAGAACCGATTTCATAACAAAATTAATTAGCAACATTCATGGTTTTATTGATGAATTTAATCATAACGGATTAAAAAAAATTCAATCAATTTGGGCAAGTCACGATATATATATGAATAAATATATAAACCTTCTACAAGGAAGCTCTATTCAAACTGGCAAGTATAAAGGCATTAATAACGATGGATTATTATTGGTTGAAATAGGTGGTGATTTAAAAACATTTGCAAGTGGAGAAGTCTCCATTCGTGCTACAACCCATTAGATGCACATATTCTATTTAGATGTTCAATCCAGCCCATATTCTTTTAGGCTCTGGCACTAATTAATTGACTAATCTGAAAAATAGTTTAACATTCAAAATGCTACTATTAAAAAATTCTATAATAATTCAATGATTCTATTTAGACTGATATTTATTCTTGCCCTATTGTCCAATATCGGCCTCTATATTTACAGCAGGCAAAACGTGCCTAAGCAAATCCAGTTTACAGCCACTGACCCAGGAATTCAAAAATTGGTTTTGATCAGTGAAATGGATGCTGAAAATACCTTATGGGAAGAAACATCAGATACAACAGATTCTGAGATAATTGATGAGCCCTTTAATCAAGAATGTTATTCTGTTGGTGCATTTAATGCACGTTCTGAAATTCGCCCCATATTAGATGTATTAAAAACAGAAGTCATAAAAATAAGAACCCGTAAAATTATTTCCTCACAAGAAGTGGGTTATTGGGTATATATTCCTGCCTTTAAAACCCGCGAAGAAGCACTCAGTTTAGGTAGGCAATTGTCTCAAAACGATATCAAAGATTATTATGTGGTCACTGGTGGCGAAAACGAGAACAAAGTATCCTTAGGTCATTATCGTGAAAGCCAAAATGCCGATGACAGATTGGCAGAGTTATTATCAAAAGGATTTAATGCTGAAAAACAATTAAAAGTAGAACAATGGCCAGAGTTTTGGTTGGATTATGCCATCGCATCAGATCAATCAGAAAACCTCGTTGATATCAGTAACATAAACCCAGATATCTCAACCAATTTAGTAGAATGTAACTGGTAAAATTTGATACTGTTTTAGTATCCAAGTGTTACACTTTAACAATTTTAACAAATAAGTAAAAAAAAATAAAAAACCTGTTGAATTTAATTTTACTTTTCACTATACTGCTCAACCTCAAATGCCGGCATAGCTCAGATGGTAGAGCAACTGACTTGTAATCAGTAGGTCCGCAGTTCGACTCCGCGTGCCGGCACCATACAATAAGATAACCCGTTGATTTTAAAGCTAAAATCAACGGGTTTTTTTATTTATACCCTGTCTCTTATACACATCTGACGCTGCCGACGATCTACTCTGTGT
>CAJXVJ010000294.1 GCA_913061105.1 uncultured Alcanivoracaceae bacterium
ATCTACACAGAGTAGATCGTCGGCAGCGTCAGATGTGTATAAGAGACAGACTTTTAGTTGATAGCTTGTTGTATCTAATTCAATGGTATTGAATTTATAAATCACGTTTGAATAACTCAAGTTTAACAATGTTTTAGTTTACTTTAAATATGTACATATTGTCATATTTATTATTAAGAAAATTTCTATGTGATAAATTTGTGATTTTTCCATGATACTTCTGTGACAATCAATTGATTAAATAGCCTTACATTAAAAATTGAGGTTTATATGAATAGATTTAAAAAAATAATTTTACCCATCGCTTTGGCATCTTCAGTGTCAATTCAAGCAACAGAGATCAAGGTAAAAGTTGAAGTATTAACACCAACTGGTGGAGTATTTATGACACCGTTGTGGGTAGGATTTCATGATGGTAGTTTTGACAGTTATGATACGGGAGCCCCTGCTAGTCTAGGTATTGAAAGAATTGCTGAGGATGGAGATGCCAGTGAGCTGAGTGCTCTTTTTCAATCATCTACAGCCACTGGTTTAGATGCCGTTATCCTAAACCCAGAAGGTTTTGCTGGTGCTCCAGTATTTGAACCAGGCAGTTCATCTACAGAAGTTTTTGATTTAGATGAAACCACTCAAAGGTATTTGAGTTATGCCAATATGGTCATTCCATCAAATGATGCCTTTGTTGCAAACGGCGACCCAAGAGCGCACCAAATTTTTGATGAATCTGGTGAATTTGTTGGCCCATTTACATTTACAGTATATGGCTCGCAAGTCAGAGACGCTGGAACAGAAATGAATACAGAAACCGATGCGGCTTTTATCAATCAAAGCTCAGGCAATTCTGGTGTGACAACAACTGACAATATAACAGTACATCCTGGTTTCAATGGTTCAGTTGGGAATCCAGCAGCAACTCCTGTTAACATTCTAGGTGGAACGGTAGCCTCTGGTGATGTAATTGATCCAGTTAATGGTGATTTTACTAACGGACACTATCCCATAATGAAGGTCACTGTTTCTAAAAACAGCACACCTGTTAGAGTCGCTATAAAAAATTCAGCCCAAGAAAATGGAATCTTTTTGACTCCTTTTTGGGTGGCCTTTCATGACGGAGAATTTGATACCTATGATATTGGCAGTCCAGCCTCTGAAGGATTAGAAAGAATAGCAGAAGATGGCAACATTGATATATTAAGCGAAGAATTTGCTTCATTTGGTAGTGGTATTGATGCCATCATCACTAATCCAGAAGGCTTTGCTGGCGCACCATTATTTGATCCAGGCTTATCAAGCCAACATGTCATTGAATTAGATCCAGCTACTAACAAATATTTCTCTTATGCTTCTATGGTATTGCCATCAAATGATGCTTTCATTGCCAATGGTGACCCAAAAATGCACAAAATATTTGATGAAAATGGTGATTTTGCCGGTGGAGTCAACTTTAAAATTTATGGTTCTCAAGTACGTGATGCAGGTTCCGAAGAAAACACTGAATCTGATGCCGCCTTTTTCAATCAATCTGCCCCAAATTCAGGTGTGACCACAACAGATTTCGTTTCTGTACATCCTGGATTCAATGGATCTGTTGGTAATCCTGATGCGACTCCTCAAATATTTCTTGGTGGAACCAATCCAGCAGGATTCTTATTTGGTGAAACCGAAGCCGATTTCTCAACATCAGGATATCAAGTGGCTGAAATTGCAATATCCAGATTAATTGATGGTTCTTTTAGTGGCACTTGGTATGATGCAAATAGAACAGGTGAAGGGTTTGTCATTGATGTAACATCAAGTCCAAACTCAAATGATTCTCGAGCTGTCGTATCCTGGTACACCTATTCGGCTGACGGTTCTGCAAGACAAAGCTTCTTAATTGGCAGCGGTAATATAGTAGCAGATACCATTCTGGCTGACTTATCGATTACTGATGGTGCAAGTTTTGGTAGTGAATTTGATTCAGACGATGTGATAGTCACTCCTTGGGGACAAGTTAGCATCAAGTTTCTAGATTGTGAAAGTGCCGTCGTTACATATCAATCTATTGATTCAGATTTTGGTTCTGGAAGTTATAACTTAACCAGATTAACTGATGGTCCGATTGATTATAACGGAGCATGTAGCTTATAAACAATATCTAAAATAGTAATCCAAAAAGGCAAGTGACTTTAATATAGCACTTGCCTTTTTTTATTTAATTGAACCGAATTGGTTATTCACTTGTCACAATTATTACCTTATCAACAGAGAAAGAATGATGAAAAGTAGATATTTCAATAATCAAAATCAAGCCGAAATCAACATCACACCCATGTTAGATGTGGTTTTTATCATGCTAATATTTTTTATTGTCACCACCTCATTCAATAAAGAAACAGGCTTGGCCATCTATAAATCAAGCCAAACAAAAGTTGAGGCTCATAAAACCAAAAATGCCATTATTAAATTAAGTGCTCAAAATGACCACAGCGTTAATGGAGTAGCCACATCACTTGAAGGCATAGAATCATTACTCGCAAATTTGAAAGCAACAAACCCAGAAATGGCAGCACAAATCATTTCATCAAAAGATATCAAAACTGGTGACTTGGTTCAAGTTATTCATCAGATTAAAGCCAATGGCATTGTTAAGTATTCACTCAATTCTTATTAAATACTGAAGTTTGTGTAAATAAAAACAGGAATAAAAAAGGCAAATAGCGGTTTGAACAGAAGATCTGGTTTTGTATAACATAACGTGTTTTATGTTATACTAAATTTAATATTTAAAAAACAAAAACCGCTAGAATTTAGCGGCTTTTTTGTGAGTATTTTAAATATATAATAAGAAAAGTGGCTTGACCCCTTTCTCTCCTTTCTCTATTGGCTTTGTTGATTCCATTAATATATGCCAGTACTTTTTATTTTTGGTTTTTTTATTTTATGAAAACCGCGAAACACCCAAACTTTCGACACAATTCTGTTTTATTAAAATAAACGCCATTTTCTGTCTAATGGCTTACAAATATTGGTCTAACAACCCTAGTATGTATAGATATCAAGCCATTTAACATAAAAAAGAGATTTAAATCTTTATAAAATAGCAAATCATTTCAAAATTAATTTTAAAACTGATTGGTTTTATTATTAAAAATGTGAATTGATTCACGTTTTTATGACCGACTGAAAGTATAAGCTATACCCGCTGACAAATTCTGTTATATTTTTCAGTAATCACGAAAATAAAATAATAAAAAGTGATTTTAACCGACAAGTCATGCTGACTTGTCAAAATTTATAAATATAAAGAGGAGAGTCTCTAATATGAGAAAGTTAGATATTGGTACGCGTGTACCACAAATTAAAAAATCCCCATTTAAGCAATTACTCACAGCACTAGCCATTGCCACTTTGAGCCAAGTCTCGATAGTTCAAGCTGACAATTTAAGAGATCCGCAAATGCATGACAAAGTAATCACTTATCAACCCTCAAGAATTATCCCAAATCAATACATTGTAGTGTTTAAAGATGACCTTGTCTCACAAAGAGCAGAGACATTAACTTCGAATAACAACTATTCAATGGTTGAGGCAAAAAAAAGAATCATCACTGATATGAGTATTGATTTAGCGACAAAAGCCTCTGGCAGTCTTGAACGAACATACACTTCCGCTCTCAGTGGATTTGTATTAAAAACCACTTCAAAAAAAGCTGTTGAGATGATGACCAAAGATGACAGAGTGGCATTTATAGAACCTGACCAGACGGTTTCTATTCAAGCCACACAAAACAATGCAACTTGGGGGCTAGACAGAATAGATCAAGCTAATTTGCCCTTAAACAATACCTATGTATATCTGTCTCTTATACACATCTGACGCTGCCGACGATCTACTCTGTGTAGA
>CAJXVJ010000295.1 GCA_913061105.1 uncultured Alcanivoracaceae bacterium
CCTGTCTCGTGGGCTCGGAGATGTGTATAAGAGACAGGTATTTTCCATTTTCCGGCATGGGACACTCTTCCCTACGATGTTTTTTCACCCAATCCTGAAATCATATCACAACGATTGGCATTTCTACATAATATCAGTCAAGACATTGAACATGGTATATTAATCATACCGACCAACAACCTCATGCAACGCTTGAGTACCAAATCATTTATCAAAGGACGTTCATTGTTTTTACAAATTGATTCTGTTTTTGATATTGCCAAGAAACGTTTGTCTTTTGAGAACAATGGTTATCACTGTGTTTCTGAAGTCAGAGAACCCGGTGAATTTGCTGTCCGGGGTGGTGTTATTGATATATTTCCTGCTGGTTCAGAACAGGCTTTTCGTTTAGAATTATTTGATGATGAAATAGAATCTATTCGTGTGTTTGACACAGAAACCCAACGTTCTGTCAAAGCTGTGAATGAAATTCATATATTACCAGCCAATGAATTTCCTTTCGATGAAGCAGGCAGGATGTTATTTCTGCAAAAATTTCGTGAAGATTTTGATGTTGACACGCACAAATCATCAATCTATCAAGACATTCGCAAACAGGTGCAGTTTTCTGGCATCGAGCATTATTTACCGATGTTTTTTAATGAAACCGCTACCTTGTTTGATTATTTGCCTGAAAATACCCGCATGATTCATACTGGACAAACATTGGCCATATTGAACACTTGGGACAAACAAATACAGGCAAGATACCAAGAAAGAAAACACGATATCCAACGCCCAGTGGTACGACCAGAAGATTTATATATTCACCCGAATGAAGTCACTGGCAGGTTAGAAGAGTACACAACAGTGCTACTGAACCAAAATGCTGAAGCTGAAGATTTTCACACACAATTGCCCAATCGTTTTAATCCAGAGGTGCATGACAATCAAGTCTTGTGGTTAAAAAACCAAGTCAGCCTCAACAAAAGAATACTGATTGCATCGGATTCATTGGGCCGTGTAGATGTTATAAAACGTTTGTTCCTAAAAGAAAAGTTGGTTCTTAAGGTGTGCGAAAGCATAACAGAATTTATTGATGGTTCTGACTCTTTGGCGATTACTATTGCTCCAATAGAAAACGGCACAAATTTTGTAGAACAAGACCTGATCATATTGGATGAAAGTTGTTTGTTTGGTGCACGCGCGAACAGAACAAGAAAAACCAAGCGTTTTAAAGCCAATCCTGATGAGGTCATTAGTAACCTGAGTGAATTGCACATAGGTTCACCCATCGTACATATCGATCATGGTGTGGGTCGATACCGAGGACTTGAAACCCACAACTTTGAAGGCGAAGCAGAGTTTCTGGTATTAGAATATTTTGGAGGCGACAAACTTTTTGTGCCTGTGTCCTCATTGCATTTGGTCTCTCGCTATACAGGATCATCAGAAGAATCTGCCCCTTGGCACAAATTGGGTGGTGACCGTTGGCAGAAAATTCGAGAAAAAGCCGCCAAAAAAGTCAAAGATGTGGCTGCCGAGTTATTACAGTTATACGCCATTCGTGAGTCCAGGGGCGGTAAACAAGTCAAACTCAACGAAAATGATTATCTGCAGTTTTGCCAAGGATTTCCATTTGAGGAAACCGATGATCAACTCACAACAATTGAAGCGGTAATTGAAGATTTAAAAAGCCCAAAATCTATGGACCGTGTTGTTTGTGGCGATGTTGGATTTGGCAAAACAGAGGTGGCATTGCGTGCTGCTTTCGTCACAGCCAACGATGCTAAACAGGTCGCCATCTTGGTACCGACCACATTACTGGCTCAACAGCATTTTGAAAATTTCCTTGATCGCTTTTCACCTTTTCCGATGCGGGTTGAAGTGTTATCTCGGTTTGTTAAAAAATCAGAACAAACGAAAATACTAGAAGGCGTGACAGATGGGACCGTCGATATTGTTATTGGCACCCATAAATTATTACAAAAAGACATCAAGTTTAAAAATTTGGGTTTAATTGTCATCGACGAAGAACACCGATTTGGTGTGCGCCAAAAAGAACGCTTGAAAAAATTACGCGCTGAAGTAGACATATTGACCTTAACTGCCACACCGATTCCAAGAACATTAAATACAGCCCTTTCTGGATTGCGGGATTTGTCTATCATCGCAACACCACCCAAAGCGCGTTTATCAGTTAAAACCCAAGTTTTAGAATGGGAAAATGCTACTATTAAAGAAGCCTGCCAAAGGGAGATTCAAAGGGGCGGGCAAGTTTACTTCTTACACAATGATGTCAAAACCATCGAATCAATGGCAGAAACCATACAAAAACTGGTCCCACAAGCTCGGGTCCGAGTGGCGCATGGGCAAATGCACGAATCGGAATTGCAACACACCATGTTGGATTTTCATAAAATGCGCTTTAACATATTGGTGTGTTCTACCATTATTGAAAATGGCATCGATATTCCCACAGCAAACACCATCATCATGAACCGTGCGGACAAATTAGGATTGGCACAAATGCACCAATTGCGCGGACGTGTTGGCCGTTCTCACCACAAGGCTTTTGCCTATTTATTGATCCCTAGTTTTAAAGCCATCAGTAAAGATGCTGGCAAACGCTTGGATGCGATTGTTTCATTAGAAGATTTGGGTTCTGGTTTTACCTTAGCCACCCACGATTTAGAAATTCGTGGAGCTGGTGAATTATTGGGTGATGAACAATCCGGCCAAATCCAAGCCATTGGCTTTAGCCTCTACTGTGAACTGTTAGAAAGGGCTGTTAAAGCTTTAAATGATGGCGAAGAACCACAACTCGATGATCTGAGCATCCATGAAACCGAGATCGAATTAAACATCCCTTCATTATTACCAGATGACTACATCCACGATGTGTATTTGCGCCTGACCTTTTACAAACGTTTAAGCCAATGCGAAAATGCGGATGAAACCAATGAATTGCGGGTAGAATTAATCGACCGCTTTGGCCTCTTGCCAGACCAAGCCAAAAATCTATTCGAAATCAAACTGTTACAATTGAAATCCAAATCGCTAGACATCAAAACCATCGCCATGAATCAAAACGGTGGAACGGTTAAATTTGACACCAAGAATGATGATATCTTAAGAAAACTCATCACACTCATCCAAACCAAACACCAAACCTACAAACCCATGCCCAATAATGCGATTAGAATATTAGGCGACTTCCAACAAGCCGAACAAAGATTTGAAGCATTGGAGCAGTTTTTTGTTGATATGGGTTAGTTGTTTCTTCCTATGCCTTGAAAAGGAATTAGAAACTGTTTTTACCATGAAGTGCACGAAGGACATGAAGGAAAAAGCCGGAATTAAGAAACTGATATCTGCATATTTAATATACTAGATTTTCGCGTAAGATGGGCCCCGCCCATCATTTTTGAAACTAAATAATTATCGAGTTAATTGAAACACTGTTCTTAGACCATTTGATTTAATCTTTGAACTGTTGAATTACATATTTCTTTAATTTCGTCATCGGATAATACCATTTTAGTTTCTTTGTTATCATATTCAATTATTTTCAAATATGACTGACTAAAAATGCTTGTACCACCAATTTTAATATTTCGAATATTTTTAATCTTGATTTTTTCAATAATGATGCTATCTAAAATGCTAAAATTCTGTATCTCAAGTATTTTACTATTATCCTTAATAGAAATTTTCAACATATATTTTTGGTTAACAAAGTACACCATCATTCCAAGTATTAATAGAACAAAATATATTATTGGATAGTTTTGAATTTGAAAAAAATCAGGAAATAGTAAGTGTTGTATAAAGCCTGTCTCTTATACACATCTCCGAGCCCACGAGACAGGCAG
>CAJXVJ010000296.1 GCA_913061105.1 uncultured Alcanivoracaceae bacterium
TCGTGGGCTCGGAGATGTGTATAAGAGACAGTTATTATGCTCACATTTGTCATGATTATTTTGGTCGGTTTTTACTTCTGGAACATGGTCAATTCCACCTTCACAGCCAGGATGGCAACGACCAATTCTTTTTGTTCCCATGCCAATACCTTTTATGATGCCAAACCTTTCTATGGCGGTCATCATATACTCTGAACAACTGGGATAAAATCGACATCGATTGCCAAGAAGTGGACTAATAAAATATTTATAGCCCTTCAACAGTTGAATTAGTAAAAATTTCATATAAATATGTTCATTAATTAAATTTTTTATTGCTCTTATTGCGTCTTTGAGTTATAAATAGTCGCCCAAAATTTTGGCTGAAAAAAAGTTATTGTTGAAATTGTATATTTTAACCCAAAATTGATTTTAACATGATGATAAAGTCGTATGATATAGACAGGAGAATTTAATGTCAGAAAGAAGCATTAATGATATGCCGGAAACTTATGTTCCAAACGTTGAATTAGAAGAAAATTATAAACCATTGAAAAAAGAAGAATACATGTGTGATAAACATGTTGAGTTTTTTAGACGTAAATTAGTTCAGTGGCAAGAAGAACTAGAAAAAGAATCTCAAGAAACAGTTTCAAACCTACAAGGTGAAGTGCGTGATATTGGCGATGAAGCCGAACGTGCATCTCGAGAAACTGAAAACACACTTGAACTAAGAACCAGAGATCGTTACAGAAAATTATTGTCAAAAATTCGCAAAGCTTTAGTGCGTGTTCAAGAAGGTGATTATGGATATTGTGAAGATACTGATGAAGAAATTGGTTTAAATAGACTAATGGCGAGACCTATTGCCACAATGACCATTGACGCTCAAGAACGTTGGGAGTTACGTCAAAAATTAATTAAAGAAGGCAGATAAAATGGAAACTGCTGCACAAAATGCCCAGTTAAAAGATTTTGATTCGAGAACCTCTGAAATCCGGAGGTTTCTTTGACTACGATGTCAAAAAAGAAAAACTCGAAGAAGTCAATTTAGAATTAGAAAGCCCGGATGTCTGGAATAACCCAGAACACGCGCAAGAGTTGGGCAAAGAAAGATCATTCCTAGAAGAAATTATCACCACCATTGATCGTTTACAATCTGGCATTGCTGATTGTAAAGAGTTCTTAGAAATGGCAGAACTTGAAGACGACGATGAAACTTTTCAAATCGTTATTCAAGACATTAGCAAATTACAATCAATCTTAGAAAACTTAGAATTCAAGAAGATGTTTTCGAACCCCATGGATCCAAATAATTGCTTTTTGGACATTCAATCAGGTTCAGGTGGAACTGAAGCACAAGACTGGGCAGAAATGATATTGCGCATGTTTTTAAGGTATTGTGAGAAAAAAGGATTTTCTGCTAAGCTATTAGAATGTTCATCAGGAGATGTGGCTGGAATCAAGTCAGCAACGATTCAAATTGAAGGTGATTATGCATTTGGTTGGTTACGAACAGAAATAGGTGTTCATAGGCTTGTAAGAAAGTCTCCATTTGATTCAAGCAACAAACGCCATACAAGTTTTGCAGCAGTATTTGTATCTCCAGAAATTGACGATAACATTGATATTGATATTGATCCATCTGATCTAAGAATCGACGTTTACAGAGCATCAGGTGCAGGTGGTCAGCATGTCAACAAAACTGAGTCTGCTGTCAGGATTACTCATAATCCAACCAACACAGTTGTTCAATGTCAAGACGACCGTTCACAACACAAAAACAAAGCTTCTGCTATGAAACAACTTAAAGCAAAATTGTATGAGTTAGAAATGCAAAAACGCACAGAAGAGTCACAATCAACTGAAGATTCAAAATCTGATGTTGGCTGGGGTTCACAAATTCGTTCCTATGTATTAGACCAGTCAAGAATCAAGGATTTACGTACAGGTGTTGAAAATACCAATACACAATCTGTGTTAGATGGGGATTTAGATAAGTTTATTATTGCTAGTCTGAAGCAAGGGTTATAGAATTGCTCTTATACTATTAACTTCTTTTAAACGGAACCTATAAATGTCAGATGAAAACCATTTAATCACTGAAAGACGACAGAAATTACAAAATATTCGCGATGAGAAGGGCATTGCTTTTCCAAATGATTTTAGACGCAGTCATTTTGCTAAATCGTTACATGAAAAATACGATGACATCAGTAAAGAAGATCTAGATCCTCAAGGGATTAAAGTTGCCGTTGTCGGTCGTATGATGAGTAAAAGAGAATTTGGCAAAGGTGGTTTTGCAGTCATTAATGATGTTACAGATCAAATTCAATTGTTTGTTCAGTTAAATGGTGTGGGTGAAGATAAATTCAATGAGTTTAAATCTTGGGATTTAGGCGACATTATTGCTGCTGAAGGCACAATGTTTAAAACCAAAACAAACGAGCTTTCTGTCAAAGTAAAGGATATCAGACTTGTTACAAAATCACTAAGACCGCTACCTGATAAATTTCATGGTTTATCAGATCAAGAGATGCGATATAGACGACGTTATGTTGATCTTATCATGAGCCAGGAAAGCCGGGATACATTTAAAGTACGTTCTAAAATCATTACTCACATACGTACATTTATGGAAGAAAGAGCTTTCATGGAAGTAGAAACGCCCATGATGCACTTAATTCCAGGTGGAGCTGCAGCCAAACCATTTGAAACCCATCACAATGCTTTAAATCTACCTTTGTATTTACGTATTGCTCCTGAGCTATTTTTAAAACGTTTGGTAGTTGGTGGATTTGAGCGGGTTTATGAGATTAATAGAAATTTCCGTAACGAAGGTGTGTCAACCAAACACAATCCTGAGTTTACCATGATGGAATTTTATTGGGCCTACGCGGACTACAATGAATTAATGGATTTAACTGAAGACTTATTTAAGCAGTTGGCCGAAATATCAACAGGTTCATCACTGGTTGAATACCAGGAACATAAATTAGATTTTGGATCAAGTTTTGAACGTATCAGTATGAAAGACTTGGTAAAAAAATACAATCCAGAAATATCAGAAGCCGATTGCGAGAGCCGGGATGCATTAGCGACACATTGTGACAGGTTAAGTATACATGTGGAGAAAAATTGGGGTCAGGGCAGGCTTTTAACCGAATTATTTGAAGAAACAGCTGAAGCTCAATTGATTCAACCCACATTTGTGGTAGAGTATCCTACAGAGATATCACCATTGTCTAGAAGAAATGATGATAATCCAAACTATACTGATCGCTTTGAATTATTTATCGCTGGTAATGAAATTGCCAATGGTTTTTCAGAATTAAATGATCCAGAAGATCAAGAACAACGATTTAAAGATCAAGTCGCCAATATGGAAGCTGGTGATGATGAAGCCATGCATTTTGATGCTGACTATATAAGAGCTTTAGAATACGGAATGCCTCCGACAGCAGGTGAGGGCATTGGTATTGACAGATTGGTAATGTTATTTACGAATTCAGCATCCATTAGAGATGTGTTATTGTTCCCATACATGAGACCAGAAGTATAATATTGATGACTAATTAGAGAGTAACAATGAATTTAGACAGTAAAATTAGATATGCACGTAAGCCCATTACCACATCATGTTTGTTGGTGATGAAAGGTGAGTCAGTTGTTATGGAAGTCAAAAATATTTCAGCATCAGGAATTTTGCTAGATTATGATGACCAACATGAATTGAAACTTGAACTCACTAATTTTTGTGTGCTTGAAATCATATTAAATGAAGAGTTTAATTTGCATGTTGAAGCCGAGGTCAGCAGAATCAGTGAAGAAGGCGTGGCTCTGTCTCTTATACACATCTGACGCTGCCGACG
>CAJXVJ010000297.1 GCA_913061105.1 uncultured Alcanivoracaceae bacterium
CTACACAGAGTAGATCGTCGGCAGCGTCAGATGTGTATAAGAGACAGCCTATGATGAAACTCTATTCCACATGATGAAACTCTATTCCATGCTTACATGTCAGAGCGGTAAATAGTACAAATCATTCTACTGTTACCGATTTTGCTAGGTTGCGTGGTTGATCGACATCGGTTCCGCGTAACAATGCGACATGATAAGACAACAATTGTAATGGAATATTAAAGACAATCGGTGAGGTGAATTCTCCGCTGGCTTGTAACTCGATTAAATGGGTGTCTTCTTCGTCTAGTCCATGGTCGCCTTTGTGATCAACAAACACAAACAATTCACCGCCTCTGGCACGAACTTCTTCGATGTTTGATTTGAGTTTCTCTAGTAATGCATCATTTGGACAGACGGCAATCACTGGCATTTTGTCATCAACCAAGGCCAATGGACCGTGTTTGAGTTCGCCAGCTGGGTAGCCTTCGGCGTGAATGTATGAGATTTCTTTGAGTTTTAATGCGCCTTCCAAGGCAATCGGATAATGAACACCTCTGCCTAAAAACAGGGCACTGTTTCTTTTGACAATTCGTTTGGCCAATTTTGCAATCTGATCATTTAGCAAAAGGGCTTGATTGATGATGCCAGGCAGTGTGGTTAATTGATTGGCCAAATCTAAGCGTTTTTGTTTGTCTATGTTATTGATTTGAGCAAACTTAAGGGTTAATAATGCCAATACCGACATTTGTGTGGTGAGGGCTTTTGTTGATGCGACGCCGATTTCAGGGCCTGCTCTTGTCATTAAGCAAAAATCACTTTCACGGTCTAATGTCGAGTTAGCTACATTACATATGGCCAAAGTTGTTAAGTAATTTTCATGGGTTTTTGCGAATCTTAATGCGGCCAATGAATCGGCAGTTTCGCCCGATTGAGAAATGGTTAAAAATAATGTGTTTTTTGGCACAACTGGATTACGGTATCGGTATTCGCTGGCTATTTCTACTTGTGTTGGGATTTTAGCAATGGCTTCTAACCAGTACTTGGCAATCAGACCTGCATGAAAGGAGGTGCCACAAGCTATGATATGAATTTGTTTGGTTTTTTTGAGTATCTTTTTTAATTTCTTTTTGATGAAATGCTTTGAGACTTTGCCTTCGTATAACCTGTCTTCTAATGTGTTGGCAACAGCTGTGGGTTGTTCATGTATTTCTTTAAGCATGTAGTGTTCGTAACCATCTTTGCTTAAAGCTTCTGCTGATAATTTCACTGTTTTTAATTTTCTTTCAATGACCTGATCGTTTTTGTCATAAATCACACATGAATCGGTGGTGATTTCGACAATATCACCTTCTTCCAAGTAATGAAATTGGTTGGTTTGTTCAATAAGGGCTTGCACATCTGAGGCGATGAAATTTTCGTTATCACCTCTACCGACAATTAGCGGACTGCCTTTTCTGGCAGCAATGATTCGATCAGGCTCAGCACTATTGGTAATGGCCACCGCATAAGCGCCTTCTAATTGTCTCAAAGCCTTGTGACTGGCTTTTGAAAAGCTTAATCCTTGGGTTTCATAATAATGAATCAAATGCACCAAGGTTTCCGTATCGGTTTCAGATTGAAATTTATAACCTTTGTCTAATAACATTTGTTTTAATGGCATGTAGTTTTCAATAATGCCGTTGTGAACCACGGCGATGGTTTCATCTGAAGAGTGTGGATGGGCATTGCTACTTGTTGGTTCACCATGTGTTGCCCAGCGGGTGTGACCTATGCCTGAAGTGCCTTTTATCGGCATGTCATCTAACTGTTTTGTTAGATTAATTAATTTGCCTGCTTGTTTGCGTATAGATAAATTTCCTTCATGATTGATTGCAATACCTGCAGAATCATAACCTCTGTATTCAAGGGTTTTTAATCCATTTAAAATAATATCAACAACATTTCTATTCGCAGTAACTGCAACAATTCCGCACATATATTTACCTAATTCAACGCGTTTTAAAGCTCAATCAAGCATCATAAATGAATTTATCTTGATTGTCACTTTTTGTTTTTTGTTGGTTTAAAAACAACAAAGCAAACTTTTAGTATTGAAAATATTCTTTCATTAAATTTGTTATGATAGTATTAAATATTACAATACTTTTCTATCACTCAATTAAATTAGGCAAAATTATGTCCAATGCTTTTAAAATTTTAATATTTATTTCTTTGAATTTAATCTTCACAGGTGTTTATTCACAAGTTTTCGTGGTGACGTCAATCAATGATAAACCTGATACCAATATTGGTGATGGATTCTGTGATGCCAATGTCACAAGGTCCGGAGTTATGGAGTGTACATTGCGTGCAGCTATTCAGGAATCAAATATGGCTTCAATGCCAGCAACTATTGAGTTTAATATTCAATCAGGTTGTGTAGATGATGTCTGTACGATAACAATAGATCGTGTTATGTTTGGAAATTTGCCTGATATCATTAATACAGTAACCATTGATGGTTCAACACAACCAGGTAATTTTGCCGTTTGTACATCACAAATTGAATTAAGACCCAAGTACGGAATTGTTGTTCAAGGCGATGGTGTGGACATTGGTTTACGATTAGAGGATGGCTCTGATAATTCAGTAATTAAAGGTTTAAATGTAAGGAACTTTTTCAATAATATTGCCATTGTTAGGAGTAATAATAACCAAGTTCAATGTAATTATATCGGAACTGATGAAACTGGTAGGTTCTCATCTGGAAATAACCCAGCAAATGGTGTGATTGTCATTTGTGACAGTTCAAATAATATCATAGGCGGTGAAAACCTAGCCGATGGTAACCTTATCTCTGCTCAGCAATCTGATGGGATTCAGTTTTTTTCTGGGGTTGATTGTGGCGCAAATGGAAATAGTCCTTTTAATAATGCCGTTTTAGGTAACTATATTGGAACAAATAATATTGCCAGCTCAGAATTAGAAAATGAATTTTCTGGAATATCATTTTTTGGAAATGGTGCGATAGTCGACAATTTTATTGGAGTATTGCAAGATGGTATAACAATCAATGGCAATATTATTGGGGGCAATGACTCAGGCATTTACATTGATGATGAAACTTCTGGAACTTTAATATATGGTAATTATATTGGTACAAATAGACAAGGTGTTGCCAATTTAGGCAATGATTTTGGCGGTGTAGATATTATCTCAGGTTCAAATAATATTGTTGGTGGAACCAACCTAGAACAACAGAATGTTATTGCAAATAATTCTGAAGGTGTTTTTGTCTCTGGTGGATCAACGACAGAAAACAATCAAATAAGGGGTAATTCTTTTTATAATAATGCTTCACAATCAATAGATATTATTGAAAATGGAGGCATAAACCCTGATGGCTTAAATATCAATGACACAGATGATGCAGATATCGGGACCAATAAACTCATGAATCACCCTGATATGGTTTCTGTTATATTAAACACAAACACAGTACCAGATTCAGTAGATGTTGAGTTTATGATCGATGCCACCAATGTCAATGCAACCTACCCATTAACTATTGATGCTTATTTTAGTCAAAATTCTGAAAACGCTCAGGGTCGATTCTACTTGGGTTCAGTTCAGTATCTTGTGCCTCAATCATTAGTCACAGAAAATTTTTTACTGCCAATGGGAATGTCCGATGGGAATCTGCTATTAACCACAACAGACAATGAAAACAACACATCAGAAATGTCTATCATGTCCATAACAAGCCCAGATTTAATATTTAAGAATGGTTTTGATTCTGTCTCTTATACACATCTGACGCTGCCGACGATCTACTCTGTGTAGA
>CAJXVJ010000298.1 GCA_913061105.1 uncultured Alcanivoracaceae bacterium
GAGATTTCTGCCTGTCTCGTGGGCTCGGAGATGTGTATAAGAGACAGCATCTGGATTGATTCAATTTGTATTGATTCTAATCCCGAACAATTTTTAATATTATTATCATCTAATACCAATACTGTTAGATTTTCAGGTAAATTAATACCGAATCCAGATTGAACATCATTGTCACTCAAATCCAAAAACTCCAAATCAATATTATTGGTCAAATCAGGTAGAATACTTAATCCCATATTTACAAGATATAAGTCTTCTAATTCTTCCATATTGTTGAAATTTAATACTATATTACTGTTACCTTCTAATGACAATAAGGTTAGATAAGCCAAATCGTTTAATGGGGAAATATCTGTGACATTTATATTATTATCTATGATTAAAGACCTAAGATTTATGAAGTCTCCAATTTGAGATATGTCTGAATCAATTAGATTGCTATTGCGACAATCAATTGTTGTAAATGTTTGTAATTGTGTATTAGCACTATACCCTGCAAGGTCTATACAGGTTCTTAGTGCTCCTGATAAATCTGAAACTTCTAGTTGATGTTTAGCCAAACTGTACAGTGTTTGATCAGTCCATCCACTAGAATAATAAGTCACTGATTTGAGGTAGCTTTCTGGATTTGTATTAGAACTTTTATCACTACTAGAGCTTCTATTACTAGTTGTTGTTAATTCTGTATATACAGCTTGTACTTGAACTGTATAATTACCTTCTTGGCTGTTTTTAAATTTTATTTTATTTTTCTTTTTTGGGCGTCCATTTCTTTTGATTTTTGGCGTTACTTGAAAAGTTTCATAACTTGCGCCATCTTTACTAACATAAATATTGTAATGCGAAAACTCATAAATACTATCATCTGGCAATGACCTTGGACGTTTCCATTTTATTTTATAAGTTGTTGTATACGAACCATTGTTTACCTTAGCTTTAATCTTGACATTTCTAGCTTGAGGTAATTCTGTATCGATTCCTTGAGAATCTGCTACACAAGTACTACATGTTCCAGAGACAATCAATTCTCCATCACTATCAGGCAATGGTTGATTTAGCAACCATTGGCTAATCGCTTGCTCAACTGCTATTGCATCAAAATGACCCAAGTCTGTTATGACTTGAGCAACAATGCCATCATAAACCGACTGAGGCATGCCCTCTGGTAATGATGCTTTTGAGTTGAAAGTCAAACTAATGAGTAATACTATTATTGCCAATTTTTTCATGTGTGTTCCTTTTTGTATATTTCTTGTGTTTTTTTTATTTCTATTTACTTACGCGTAAACGAGATATAAATCTTGTCAAAATAATTGAATTAATTTGGTAATCTCATTTTTCTAATAAAAAATGACAGATAAAAACTTCCCTGATAAGTATCAGTTTTACTCATATTTAAAGGATTGGAGAGGACTGATTTGTTGATTTATATATCAACTGGTGTGAAATTTATCAGTCAAATAAATTTTGATTTTGATCAAAGTCAAATTTGGTCAAGTTTAGTTTATTCCCAATGGTTTAAATTTGTAGCGGTTAAAACCTTTTTTTATTCAGTTTTAATTCTATTTTCAAAAATCATTCTTCAACCAATCATTGATTGAAAACAGTCTTTTTGACATAGAAAACTATGTGATTATTAATCCAATTTCATTGCTGTAAATGATTTTACACATGGATTTTATGTGGTCAATGTTTTTTATGAAAAAAAAGCTGTACATATTTGTACAACAATAAAAAACCAGGAAACCCTAAATAAACAGGTTATTTTTGATTGGCAATGCCATGCGGGACATGGCCTGATGTTAATCGGTGTTTGCTGGCTGATTTGATGTGAATGAGTTGGTCATCAAAGAATATATCGGCTTCAAAGGCTTTGAGAAATTCAGATTTGTCTAATCCGCCCAAAAATAATGCTTCGTCTAAACGAATTCCCCATTTGCGCAAGGTTAAGATAACACGTTTATGAGATGGGGCACTTCGTGCTGTGACCAACGCTGTACGGATTGGCGTTTCATCGACTTTGAATAATGATTGCAAATGGTGCAAGGCTTGTAAAAACGGCTTAAATGGTCCTCCTGTAAGCGGTACTTCTGCTTGTTTTTGTTCATTGACTTTAAAGGCCTCTAATCCATCTTGCTTGTAAATCTTTTCAGATTCATCTGAAAATAAAACGGCATCTCCATCAAATGCGATGCGGACTTGAGACTGAGTATTTGAATTGTTTTCTTTATCTAATTTTTGAGTCAACAGGTGGGCAGAGGCAAAACCTGCTTGTAGAGCCAATTCAACATCTCTATTGTGCGCTGATAAAAACAAATGCGCACCGAAAGCTTTGAGGTAAGCATAAGGAGATTTGCCATTTGAAAAGGCAGCGCGTTGAATGTTTAAGTTATGGTGTTGGATTGAATTGAAAATCCTTAATCCAGTATCTCCATTGTTTCGTGATACCAGTACCACCTCAACTAAAGGGTTTTGTGTTTTTGGGTGTTTTATTGCCAATAATTTTTTAACCAGTGGGAAGGCAACGCCTGGGTTTAATACTTCAGATTCATGAGACAATTGATGTGATCTGTATTTATCCACTCCAGCTTTTAAATACACCTCATGCTCATCTTTTAAGTCAAACAAGGTTCTCGATGATACTGCAATAACCAATACAGGATCATAGACATCAGTTTCAGGTTTAGATGATGAATTGCTCATTGATAATCCTGTCTTCTAAGCGGTGTTCTGGATCAAAAAGTAACCTTAAGGCTACGGTTCTGTCTTCAAAGACTTCGACACTATCGACATCGCGTACTTCGAAATTATCAGCTGTAGCACTCACAGGTCTTTTGTCGCAATCTTTGATGCTGAATTTGATGTGGGCATCTGATGGAATAATGGCTCCTTTCCAACGTCTTGGTCTAAACGGGCTGATGGGGGTTAATGCCAATATATCTGATCCCAGAGGCAGTACTGGCCCATGTGCGGACAAATTATAAGCAGTTGAACCACCTGGTGTGGCAATCATGACTCCATCGCCCACCAATTGAGATATTTTATCTTGTCCATTGATGCTGATGCCAATTCTTGAAGATTGTCGTGTTTGTCGCAATAAAGAAACTTCGTTAATTGCCAATGCTTCGTAATGGTGTCCATGAGTAGTGGTGGCTAGCATTTTTAATGGATGCAACGTGGTGATTTGTGACTCCTTTAAACGTTGGATCAGGTTTTCATTGTCATACCTGTTCATTAAAAACCCAACCGTACCTCGTCGCATGCCATAAACTGGAACTCCATCACCTTTATATTGATGCAAGGTGCTCAGCATAAAACCATCACCGCCCAATGCAATAATGACGTCGGCATGTTTTTCTGGAACTATATACTCTGCATACATTTCAGTTAACTCTTTTAATGATTTTTGTGAGTTAATTGAACGGCTGGCTACTATGGTTATCTTCATATGTGAATGATAGCATAAATTTTAGGATTAATATTAGAGTATTGGATTTATATAACTAATGAGCAGCAACTTTTTAAACCTATATGAACACATCCAATTGATTTAGATATTATTAATGACATAATAGCTACTTAGAGATTTTTAAAAAATAACCTATATTCTGCACACTAAGATTAATGCACATTAAATACTCAGTTTCAATATTTTTGATACTAACAATTGCTTGGTTTACATCCTTGTTTTTGACACTGTACCGTGTCCAACAAGAATCATTAAATATTATGGCCTGTCTCTTATACACATCTCCGAGCCCACGAGACAGGCAGAAATCT
>CAJXVJ010000299.1 GCA_913061105.1 uncultured Alcanivoracaceae bacterium
AGATTTCTGCCTGTCTCGTGGGCTCGGAGATGTGTATAAGAGACAGATAGAAAACCACCTATTAAGGTGGTTTTCTATTATTGTGTACTATTAAGAAAGTTTACAGTAAATTAATACCTGATTTAATTGTTTGCACAGGGGCCAAATAAGTTTGGTTAGTTAATTGCACGTTCTTAATACTAAATGGAGCTATTAAACCCGAATCATGCAACATCTTAGTATCTATAGGTAAGTCCAATTCTTGTACACCTTTATTTAACCAGGCTGCCGACATGGTCATGGCAATAGGCTTTAATTCTAATGATTGAGAATCAGTTCCCATCAATACCCCACGAACTTCATATCGCCCTTGTAATCCTACTTGAACACCAATTTTCAAACTGGTATCAGACATTTTTAACTGACCATCAAACTTTGCAGTATTAAGATTTACTGCAAAACTGGTTTGTGCATCTCGTAAAATTTCAATGCCTTTATCTTCGCTTTTAGCAAATACATGAACTTCCCATAAACCTTGCGCTAATCCTTGTGAACCCATTGCATCAATATCAGCCACATATTTACCTTGGTTATCTTGAGTAAATTTTAAGTTACCTAATACACTGCCGTCAGGTCGGTTGATATAACCTTGTAAATCAGCACTAATTTTAGTTTCTCCATTAAATAGATCAGTAGCAATTGTGATATTTTGATTGGCATTATAAGTTGCTTTTGAAGTTTTTAATGTTAAAACATAATTACTTTTAGGCTCAAGAACATGCACAACAAAAGGTGTGTCACCAGTGTAATTGTCAACTTTCAAATTAAGCTTTCCTGCATCAGCCTTTACTTTTAATGCAATAGAATTTTCAGAAAAAGCCGCCCCTGTTGCTTTAAGTTGATCAGCGTCTGCAAAAACATTAATAGATTTTAATTGACCATTGTTTTTAATCTTAATCATTGAGGCATCAATATGAATAGACTTATCATTTGATAGTGGGCTGATTCTTATAACTGTATCTCCTCCAGAAACAGGCAATGAAATACCATTGATTAATTTATTGCCTGTAGAATCAATCCAATACTGTTTTGACTGTTCAATAAATGGTTTTACATCAAATTCCAGCTTTTCAGTCTGTTCCAACTTATAACTAAAACTAACTGCATCTTTATTTGTGTTGACCTGAGGCGAATTAATGTGTGTAGAAATTAAACCTGATTTGCTTACATCAATATCTGCTGTCCATTGTGCTTTAGGATCAGCATAAACCGATGTAGTAATGGTAAATAGTGCTAATGTTTTAATAATATTTTTCATGGTAATCTCCTTACAGGTCATTGCGTAGTATTGTGTCTAAACCAAAACATTTTCTTCTGCTTTGGTTGTGGCTTAATGGTTCTGAACCATTCATTCTTGAAGTATCACGGAACCAAGTTGATCCTGCACCTTCTTGAGATGAACATTCTAGAAAACCATCCGAACAAGAGTTTAACCAATTTTGTGTAATTTCTAAGCCTACATTTAACGCATACCCACCACAGTAACTGTCCCCATCCCAAAATGCTGTTTCCACATCTGTACCTACTACATTCCAAAAGCCTTTTGGTAATGATGGACGCCCCGATGTTCCTAATAACCATGAACCATTGTAATAATCCATCCATGATGTTTGTTGCATTCTTACTGCATCACTTTTGTATCCAAGTAACCAGCCCAAAGCCGATTCAAATATATTTCCCTGCATGACTGCATTTGCCAACGGTGTTCCTTTTGATGAAGGAGCCAAAGCATTGACCCAACGTATTTTACTGATGATATTTGGATAACGAGAATCCCACGTAGGATTAGACATAATCCAACGCATCATGTTTCCACCATTAGAATGGGTCACAACAACTAAATCTGTAATGCCTTTTGAATTAATGAAGTTTGTTAATTGTGTGGCCAAACAGCCTGAAGCAGCTGAATCCCACATGTATTTTTCAAAATTACAATTAATCACGACATAATTATTCTGATTAGAAAGTCCTTGTCTAACTGAATTAACCATGTCCCACTGCCAATAATCATTGGCTGCATTTGTTTGATGACCTGTGCCATGAACTAACGCCAGACCTGTGGCAGCAGATGCGTTCCCGATTGCAAATAGCGCTGTGATTAATACAGCGTATTTGATTAAATGAATAAATTTCATTGATCCTCTCCGATTCTTTTTTAAATTGTGAGTTGTTAATGTCAACTTTATATAGCTTCTTTATTATTATTGTTATTTGAAGCCCAAATGATTATAACTAAATGTTAACATATTTCAAACGTTTGTTTGATTTTTATTAAACATAATTACATTTGATTGTAAAGACTATGCATTAAAATTAATCAATTAAGATTTATTTATCTTGATTTTTGTTGATGAGAAATACTTATGTGACATAATTTGGCCTATATATATTTACATTGTAAGGATGATTGAGGCTGGTTTTTTATGAAATTAATGTCGAAAATCTCGTGCTGTAAAATAAGAAATTAGTCAGAGTATAGTGATATTTTAAGAATGATTATAATATTCAGTTATCATTCATAGAGAATATAATAATATGCTAACATGTTACAAATATTCATCGGAGTTTATCATGAAAAGAATCATAACAATTATTAGTGTAGTTCTGTTTTTACAGGCATGTGCTACAAGCCAACGCCATTATAGCGAGTATGATGATGTTTACTATGAAAACGATTATTATGGGAATGATGGAGAATATTACGCCGATGAAGGTTATTATGAAGATGACATATATGCCAGTAATTATTATCCAGATAGATGGGCAGTTAATTACAGTGATGTATATTACAGTCCTTATCGATATCCACGCGTAGGGTTTTATAACCACTACTCTTATTATCCATCAAGCTATTGGGGAAGTTATTCACCTTGGGGCGGTATCGGCTATTACAGCCCTTATATACGCTGGAGCTATTGGAACATAATTTTTGGCGCAAACCTTAGGTGGGACCATTATCACAATCATTATACCAATTACTACTACAATAGTTACTGGGACAGATATTGGCACAATTATGACAATCATAATAATAACAATAACAATCATATTTCTGCCCGTTCTGAAATAGCCAGAATAGCATCAAATAATAGACGTAATAACAATACAAATAGCCAAAATCTCAATGGAGGCAACTATAATAATTCTAGGAACATTAATCGTGGACCAAATAGAAACCGAAATACTGTTAGCGCTCAAAACAATAGAAAACCAAATTCAAGAAAACCATTTACAGGTGGTTATACTAGGAATACTGGTAATGGCAATACAATTACTAAAAAATACCAAGGCAACCAAAACACAAATCGTTACAACACTAAACCACAAGAATTGAATAGGAGTACCACAAACCGTAAACCAGTAACCATTACTAAGACTCCTAACCAAAATAGTATTCAACCCCAAACAAAACCTAGTTATTATAGGAACAGTAAGACAAGGAACCAATCACAAAGTAATAGAGTAGCTGAAAAAAGACAAGGCAGTAGTTATGCAAATAGAGTCAACAGCACACGTGTTAAAAGATCGACAAACAATACTCAGCAAGTGATTAGGAAACCTGTAACTTATGGCAACAATACAAACGCCAACAATACTCAGCGGAGACAAACAGCTAATCCTGCATACCAATCCAGCAATAGAACACAGAATTATTCTAATCCAAATACACCTGTCTCTTATACACATCTCCGAGCCCACGAGACAGGCAGAAATCTCG
>CAJXVJ010000300.1 GCA_913061105.1 uncultured Alcanivoracaceae bacterium
TTTATAATTTGATTTAATTGCAACTCGCTTTTTGACAATTCATCCATCCGTTTAGAGACTTGTTTCTTAAGAAAAAATACAAAAATAATGGCTGTAATTGCAGATATAAGTAATGCAATTATCAAATAGGAAATAATGTCAGGGATTTCATTTTTGACTTTTGGATTTAACCACTTTGAGCGGCTCTGATAATAAAATGAATTTTGATTGTTCTTCCAGTTATTAATATATTTATCATAAGTATTCAATAAAAATGGATCACTGTTTATAGGAGTAGTGACATATACTTTAAAAGGGTTAAAAACTATCGCACTGTTAATTAAATCATACTGGTTTAAGAAGGTATTGCCGACTAAATTATTTGAAACTCCAGCATCAATTTCTCCCCTAGATACTCTTTCAAATACTTCTTCATAGGAATCTAATTCGGTTATCTGACAATTTATTTCAAATTGTGTACATTGTGTTATAAACCTTTGACCATTGACTCCATCGCGCAGTATACCAATATTTTTATTGTTTAAATCAAATATACTTTCAATGTTTGATTGATTTTGAAGAAACACTTGTCCCCATACTGTGATAAAACTGTTTTTAGAATATTCCATATAGACAGAACGTTCTTCAGTAAATCCTACCGAAGTCATCATATCTATTTCGTTTTGTTTTAATAAATTGATGAGATTACTCCAATCATCAAAAACCCAATCAATAGTAAAACCTTCTTGAATGGCGATTTCATTAAATAAATCAACAATCAGCCCTTCAGGACTATTGTTTTCATTTAAAGTTGATAAAGGGGGTGAGGCAAAATATCCAATGCGATAAACAGGTGGTTTTGTGGAATCAGTAGCCAAGTCATCCTGAGACAGTACTGATTGAAATACTATCAGAAAAAGCAAAGCTAATGATTTAAGATGCATCTTTTATAATGTAACATATTTTAAACAGAAATATGTAAATAAATTATCAGGATATTTAATTAATTAAGCCGAATTGTAATAATTATTAAAAGTACCAATAAATGAATTTATTTTGGTAAATAATTGGCAGGGTTAACCGGTTGTCCATTTTTTCTAATCTCGAAATGTAACAATGGCTTTCCATCATTGCCTTTTCCAGATTTGGCAATCTCTTGGCCTTGTTTGACAGATTGACCTTCTTTCACAAACCTTTTTGAATTGTGTGCATAGGCACTAAGAAGATTGTTACTGTGTTTGATAATAATTAATTCTCCATATCCACGCAATCCATCACCACTATAAACCACTATCCCAGTATTGCTGGCTTTGACGGATTGTCCATAATTGACAGCTATTTTTATGCCTTTTCTTGATGTATCAGATGAAGAAAACGAACTCAGGATTCTGCCTTTTACAGGCCAAATCCATTTAGCATTTGATTTTGGTGTTGTTTGTGGCGGAACAATTCTAGGAGCCTTTTTAACAGGCGTCGTTTTTACTTCAGTCTTAACCACTGACTTTGCTGGATTGTTTTTTGGTGGGGGCTTTTTATTCGCAATGACTGGAGGTTTATTTATTGTTGTTTTGTTTAGTGGTTTTGTAGTGGTTTGATTCACCACAGTTTTTGGCATACTAGTTGATACTTTTTTTAGGATTGTCACATTGCCTTTTAATTTTAATTTTTGTCCTGGATAGATTCTATAGGGAGGTTTAATTTTATTAATAACTGCAATTTTTTTATAATCGATATCATGAGCAAAACCAATCGAATACAAGGTGTCTCCTTTTTTTACTTTGACATAGTCTCTTTTGTATCTATTTGAATTATTAGATTTTGGTTTGTATCTTTTAGCTTTATGTTTTGCTTTGGATAAATCCTCAACGGGTGCCGCATGGTGTTTTGAACAAGATTGTAATATAAACAATGACATTATTAAGCACAAAGCAATTGGATTGACTTTTATCACTTGCGAATCGTCCCTTGTAAAAAAGGCACAAACATCACTGCATCAAGTATTTCTGATTCATAACCATCAAATGTTTTGGTTACTTTAATTAAATTTTGACTATTACTGTCTCCAACTGGAAGTAACATAACGCCAGATGGTTTTAGTTGTGATAATAAGCTTTCAGGTATTTTTTCGGCAGCAGCAGTTCCTATGATTAGGTCATATGGTGCTTCATTTGCCCATCCATCAAAGCCATCACCAGTTTTGGTCCGGACATTTCTATAACCTAGTTTTACAAACCTTCGTCTGGCGGTTCTGGTTAAGTTATCAATACGTTCTACACTAAAAACGGCATCAACTAACTGCCCTAGTATGGCTGCTTGGTAACCAGAGCCCGTGCCAATTTCTAATATTTTCTTTGGTTGGTATTGTAATACAATTTCTGTCATCTTAGCAACAACCCAAGGTTGTGAAATCGTTTGTCCATGTTTAATTGGCAATGCTGTGTCTTCATATGCCCTGTGAGCCATGGCCTCATCCATAAATAAGTGCCTTGGGACTATTGCCATTGCCGCTAATACTCGTTCATCGATAATGCCTTTATCACGCAATCGGTCAATCATACGATTTCGAGTGCGTTGAGAAGTCATGCCAATACCAAGAGCGGAATTCATTAAATATTCGCACTCCATTGTTTCAATGAATCTATATCACTGTGCCTCGTCATATCCACTTGCATAGGTGTAATAGAAACAAAACCATTTTTAACGGCGTAAAAATCTGTTCCTTTTCCAGCATCAGCCTCAGGCCCTGCTGCGCCGATCCAATATATTTTTCTGCCTCGTGGGTCCTTGTCTTGTACCGTATTTTCTGCTTTGTGACGGTTTCCAAATCGAGTGACTTGTATGCCTTTAATTGCATCAATAGGTAGATTTGGTATGTTTATATTCAATATGGTGTCTTGTGGCAATGGGTTTTTTTCAAGATTTTGAATGATTTTCTTAATGTAATGTTGGGCGGTTTCAAAATAACGGTCTTTATTTTGACCGTGTTTTGTAACCAAAGAAAAAGCGATGGCTGGAAATCCTAAGTAACGTCCTTCAATGGCAGCAGCGACTGTTCCTGAATAAAGCACATCATCGCCTAAATTTGCAGCATTATTAATACCTGAAATCACCATATGGGGTTCTTTCTCCATCAAACCAGTCAAAGCCATGTGAACACAATCTGTTGGTGTACCTGAAACCGAGTACCGGTTTTCTGATACTTTTTGTATCCTTATGGGTCCATCTAAGGTTAAAGAATTACTCGCACCAGATCTATCCCTATTTGGTGCATAAACAGTGACCTCGCCTAACTCAGATAAAGTTTCAGCCAATGCTTTTATTCCTGTGGCATTAATGCCGTCATCGTTACTAACTAAAAAGTGCATAGAGATTTATAAATGAAAGGTTGATTTTGCCATTTTATTCACAAATCATCAACAGTATCCCTAAATTCTCGTATTAATATTACGACATAAACTCAGGATCTATTCATAATTTTTCCAGTAATTTATCCAAAGCCTTAATCAGGCTTGGCTTAGACTACTATGAATAGGGTAATTATGTTCAATTATTCTGTCATTTATGTTATATTTTTTGACCAATAAAAATTCTAAGGTATTTATTATGAAAAAAACATTAAGAATCTGTTATGCAACTTTCTTACTGATGTTACTGCAGGGATGTAGTGATAACTCTGTAGACTGTCTCTTATACACATCTGACGCTGCCGACGATCTACTCTGTGTAGAT
>CAJXVJ010000301.1 GCA_913061105.1 uncultured Alcanivoracaceae bacterium
CTCGGAGATGTGTATAAGAGACAGGTATATTTCTTACATATGTTATGATAATTTAATCTAGAAAGCAAGGTATAAAGAATAATTCACCACGAAGCACACGAAGCTGTTGAAGGTTTAACTGTAAGGTGTAGACCTTGTGGGTACCCGTTTTTTTGACTTTGACCTCTCGAGAGGGGTGCAGGGGTGTTTAGATCTTTAAATCTTTTATCTTTTTAATCATCCAAAATAGATTCCATGGCCATTTTGAACCTTGGGTCTGTAATTACCAAAGAAGCTTTTGATATAATTTCTTGAGCTTCTTGGGTTCGGTTATTTTTATGAAGAATAATAACCAATTGTTGTATTTCAGTAATAAACATAGATTCACTTGATTCATCAATCTTTCCTTTGTTGAATTCAATGCTAGATTTGTAGATTAGTTCTGCTTTTTTGTATTCAAACTCTGGTTTAATGTATCTATTTAATATGTCAAATCTACCAAGTTTTAATAGGTCATATTTAGCAAAAGCATACGTAGCATCAGACATAAAAGATACATTTTTTTCAATCCATAAGAACAACTCTATTGATTCACCTTGCTTGCCAAGAATTCTACTAAAAGCATGAAAATCAGAAAAATTTAAAAGAAGATCTTTTTTTGACAAGACTTGTTGTTTTGTTTTTTCTCTGTATTCATGAAATTTTTCCCTAGCCAAAGGATAACTATCCCCTAATTTGTGCCATTCATCTAACGCAAATGAATTACGCACTCCAAAGAAACTGTATCTATGACTTAAAGAATGCTCATGAATCCAAATATATTTCAATAATGCAGTTTTGTATTGTTTGTTTTCGACATCATCTCTGGCCTCAAACAATATTTCTTGAGGGTTAGGTTTCTCAGGTACAACCCATTCTGAAGCAAAACAATTGTTTTGTAAACCAAGTAAAATTAACAATAGAAATAATTTAATATTCATAAATTTCAGTCAAATAAAAAGATGTTTATACTATAAGCTGTAAATTAAAAATGTCAAACGATGAATATTAAGAACTCTCAACCTATTTTATGGACTTGATCTTGTGCTTTAACCTTCGAGTCCTTCATGACCTTCATGGTAAATAGCTTTTAATCTTGATCTTAAAAACCAAAAAGAATAATTCACCACGAAGCACACGAAGCACTTGAAGAAAAGAAGAGAAAACTTTAAAAGGTCTCTTTAACACCATTCATTTTTAATAGGCAAAACAAAACCTCTATGTCCTCTGTGCCCTCTGTGGTTATACTCTCTTGACCTTGATCTTGATCTTAAAATCTAAATCATTAAACCACACAGGACACAGAGACCACAGAGAAAGAAAAAGACAAACGGAATTGGGACTTTAGTCCCGACAATATCACTCTTTGATATTATTAGCTTTTAAGCCTCCCTGAACTCTGTGCCCTCTGTGGTAAATCGCTATTGATCTTGATCTTTAATTACTAATTACTAATTAATACTACTCCACATCAACATTAACCATTACATCTACTAATGCTGTAATATCATTTCCAGCCTGCACACCTGCATCATAACCGGCCAAAATGATTATTCCGCCATCACCATTACCATCAGGACTATCTTTAAACTGAATGACTGTATCACCATTAAATGAGTCGATTGATTTAATATATTGGTTTAAATCATCCACGTCAGCACCATTAGCACCAATATCTAATACATCTGAGAAACTTAGTATATCACTGATAAGGTTTAAGTTATTAATGATGATAATACTTCCAGGGTCGAGTAGGTCATTGATATTAAACTCAAATACATTGTTGCCACTGCCACCATATACACTATTAATGCCAGTGCCGGCATTGATCAGGTCATCGCCTTCTTGGCCATAAATGTAGTCATTACCAGCACCACCATAAAGGATATCATTGCCTCCATTTCGGTTTGATTCTGTGATTAAAGCGCCGCCCTGAATAGATATATATTGTAATGTCTCTGTCCTGCCCCAGGAGTTGCTTGCGTCATTTTCCAACTCTGCAAATACTTCCCAGCCACTGCCTGGTGGTAAGTTGATGCCTTGATTTGCAGCAATAGTATCGGTATTTAATACATCACCAAATATTATGTCGTCACCGCCATTGCCAATAATGGAATCATCGCCAGTATCAGATAAAATAATCAAAGGACTAAGATCAAAAAGAAGGCTTGATAATAAAGATAACAGCTCATCACCACTAACTACATTAGATGCGATATCACTGTCAATTAAGCTTAATCTATCTAAGTTACTGCCAGAAACATCGATACCAATGGCCTCTATTGGTCCAAAATTTTGTTCAATAAAGGCAACTTCATTGCTGTTATCACCATTGTTGCCACCACTTGGATCAATTCCCAATACCTCATTCATGGCCTCAGTAGCACTGCGAGATTCAACCAGGCTAAAATCGTTTGCGCCATTTGTTTCCTCTAAAGCCCGATTGGGATCACCATCAGAAATAAAAATCAGTTGATTTATTAAGTTCCCATTATCAGGTAAAGTATTGTTACCACCAATCCAATCCAAGGCCCGTTGAAGACCCGCTTCGTAATTTGTAAATCCAATTGCTTGCAGATTCGATACATCATCATTCGCCAGAGCCAGTACATTTAAATTTATAGCTCCATTTTCAATTAAATCATAGGTATTTCCGATTGGTGAATTAGTATTGTATTCAACAATATGGATACGAATATTCTCAGCACCACTTTTAGAGATTTGTTGCAAGAAATCTTCAATACTTAATTGCAATGCCTCTAATCGAGTGACTACTTGACCATCAAATTCGATTTGATTATCCATACTACCTGAAGTATCTAAAATCAGGACAATATTCCCATCAACCCCTTGGCCAAAAACCCCACCAGAATCGCCAACCAATACATCATTAGTATCTGAACCAGTGATGGTGCCGCTGCTTGTGTTGGCATTGTCATTGACCACATAATCATCTAGAGGATCACCCGGGGTATCCACACCCACATCATTTATATTTTGACCCACAACAAATACAGGTCCTGCTGGTTCAAAACCATTTTTAAAGATAGTGTCAGACCCATTAGCCGCAGCCAATGTATTGTTTATACCAACTGACCCCAAAAACAGTGAGATAAGCGCTAATTTTAGACCATGCAAAGATTGATAATGTTTCAAGTGTTCCTCTAATAAACCGTTTAAAGAATTAATTTTCCAAGATTATAATAAATGAAAAAATAAGGTTAGTATGCATTTTCTCCATTAAAACAGATATTTAATAAAAATTGACATCAAGAACATGAAGATAATGATAGTTTAACTGTAGGGTGTGCCACTTGTGGGTACCCGTTTTGCACCTGATCTTGATATTGATCTTGGCTTTTTAATTACACATTACACATTGCACATTACTATTTGTCTCGTCCCCTCTTCAGAGGGGTGCAGGGGTGTGTAATAGTCGTAGGGTGGGCTTGCCCACCAAAACTTAAAAATATTCACCACGAAGCACACGAAATACACGAAGAAAAGAAGAAAAGAAGAAAAGAATAGAAGACTAAATAAAATCTCATTAACACCGACCTAATTCAAAAGACTAGTCTAAACCTTCATGCCCTCTATGTGCTTCGTGGTAAATACCCCTTGATCTTGATCTTGATCTCGACCTTCAACCTTCAAGCCCTTCATGGTAAATATCCTTTAATCTTTATTTT
>CAJXVJ010000302.1 GCA_913061105.1 uncultured Alcanivoracaceae bacterium
TCAGATGTGTATAAGAGACAGACCTAATACTGTGGGAGGTTTTTTATGAAGGTCATAACTGTTTAAAAAATACAATCGGGCAAATTTAGCAGGAGTGGTATTTTCTAAAACAAATGATTGTTCTGAATTAATTGCTTTTACTGTGTCTTTTATAGCCGATTTAAAATTAATTCCATCCGTTGATAGGTGTAAGTCAAAATCTTTTAAATAGACATTTGGCTTGCCTTTGGACAATGGATTGAGCAATAGGCCTTGGACATTTATGATATCTTCGCCTGCCAAATCAATGGTGATAAAATCTTGATCAGATTTTCTCCCACCACGGTATTGCATCCCCAATCCATCACCAGCAATGCCATCAAACAATTGGTCAAAACCTGATCCGTTAGTTTTATCATTATAAATTAAGTCATCTGCAGTTCTAACACTGCCCATAACTGATGCAGCTACATTAATACCCCCTAATAGTTCTTTATCGATTGACCAATAAAGTGAAGGTTCAATTAATGGAACTCCTGTTTCTACCCTAATGTCTTGCCAAGTATTTGATAAAAATCCTTGTTTATTATTAATCACAAAATTTAATCTTACAGTTTGATTTCTTGCCAATTCATTAGGAACATACACATTTATCGGGACAGTGATTTTTTCATTGGTTTTTAAAATAAATTCACCTGTTTCCTGGTTAATATCCATTTTCCATCTGTGGTTATTTGCAGACAATTCTACATTAACAATTTGATCTTGATCTCCTGTATTCTCAATAATAAGTTGAGCTTGAATATTTTGCGCGTATTGACTAAAGGCTTGTACTTTGTTTGGTATATTTTCCAATGATAAATTTATGCCATCGTATTGCTTTGGTGCTTGTATCTTTTTACTGTTAATAAAAATATCATAATCGTATTTTATGTTTTTTAAAACCCGATAATAACTCGCTTCATTGGCAGGAATTGTGAACGATAGTTGTTCTGTTTCTGCATCAAAATTAGGGTAGATTTTTTTTTCAAAATCGATAAAACCACTTAATTCATTTCCAATTTTATTAATGTTACTTTTAAATGTGACTGTGGTTTCATTAGCAAAGGCTGACAACTTATGCCAGTCATAATCTTCATGCGTACCAGATTCACCAGACAAATTGATTGCAGGATGTATTAAGCTGGCTTGATAGGCACTGTCATTGGGCTCACAATCTGTTTGACAATCCATCAAATTGACACTTTTTACTACTATTTGATAGGGCTCAGTACTGGATGATTTGGAAGACTGAATACTGAAACTGTAATCACCTGCAGGTAAGGTACCGGTATATGTAACTTTTTCACCAAGTTTTGATGTTTTTCTGCCTAATTGCAAACTTTCCCAATAGAGTTTAAAGTAAATATCAGCATCTTTTGCAGGTTGAACCTCCAAACTTATTCCCTGTTCGTTTTTTAAATTAAACCTGTACATGTCAACATCAGTTTTATCCTGTAGTAAGCCTTTTTTTGGTTGATTTAAATTCAACATTTTGGTGTTAATTAATTCATTATTCGGCTCTGATTCAAATGTCCCATCATATGGCCCCGTGGCAAACGCCCTGAGAATATATTGGCTTTTTGTGCCTTTTAATTGAATGATGTGTTTGCCAGGTTGCAAAGCTAAATTACTGATACGTATCCGTTTGGATCCCTTTGAATCACTGGATGATTGTACTCTTTTGTTGGCAGAATTGTATAAAGCAATGTAGGTTAAGTTTTCACCAATGGCTTGAATTGTCCAAAACTGAGGCTTTTCATCGACTTCGAAATAAAAATAATCACTGTCCTTGCCATTAAAATTTCCTTTAACAATGCGTTTTTGATTCATCGATGTAGCAAAGGCAATAGAATCATTAGGCTCCGCTTCCATAATGCTTTTTTTAGGACCTTGATTAATGACATCGATGGTATATTTGCTATCGATTTTTCCTCTTGAAACACTTAAACCATATTCACCAGGTTTAAGATTTAATTGAGATAAGTTTATATCACCTTTATTGATTTTACATTGCATTGTTTTATTTTTATTGCCATACAAGCAAAAATTAAACGAAGATTGATCGTGATTTGTAAGCTTTATATCAAACTGATTTACAGAGTTTTCTTCAGAAACTTGAAATTTAAAATAATCTTTTTCTAAGTCCTTTCCCATTCTGGCTGAAATACTATTTTCGATAGTAAATACATTGGCCGTTGAAAATCCATCATTTGGCTCAGTTTCATTGCCTTCAATGTATGCTCCTGTAGAAAGTAATTCAATACTGCTTAATGCATTGATTTTACTAGTTAATCCCAATACATAATCGCCAATGGGCAACTTTAAATCTGGAAGAGAAAACTGCCCAGTAGCATTTGAATGTGTTGAAGTAATCTTTTCACCTTGTGTATTATACAAGTCTACCTTGATACTGTTACCTAAATTAATATTGCCATTAATCTTCCATGTTTTATAAGTATCTTTTTCTGTTATTTTAAAATACATCCATCTTTTATCGGTTTCAAAATACAAACTATTGACCGCATTTATTCTTAATAACACAGGGTTTTCTTTGCTGTTATTTTTAACTGATATCGTATTCAGTTTTGCACCTTTACTGATACTAATTTGATAACCACTTTGGTCATCAATACGCATGCCATCGATTTTTTGATTTTCAGCCACATACTCTTCACCTAAACTGTTTAACATACCATCCCCTATTAATGATGGTTTTGATGAACTGTTCCCACCAGCATAAGATAATCCTAAATAGTAATTTCCTGGATTAAATAACAAACCTTTTTTTGTAACAGGGCTGATGCCACCATTATTTTTGATAGAAAACAATTTATTCACTTTTGTGACTCCCGTGCCATCCTCTGTAAACGTCAGTTGCATTACATCAATTTTTGTTAATCTTTCAGGCATTCCATCTAGTTCAATGTCCCATAAATATCCTGCATCAACATCAGAAATTTCCCATAAGAACATGTCTTGATCAGTGTTTTGCATATCACCTAAGATAATAATTGGAGCTGATATCTGGTTGACTGTAGTGTGTTCATCATTGGGTTCTTGCTCATACATCGTAACTTGAGCAGAAATACTGTTGTTAATTAGTATTATTAACCATATTATTAAATGTTTCATAAGTGCGCTTTTATTGGTTATTAAAATTCAGGGAAATCTATGCCTGCACACAATTTTCCACCCGTACTTGGAGCAATTCCAGAACCAGTAGCCGCTTCTGTTGTAAAGTCAACGATATCAAATACAGCAGCAGCTGAAGTACCTATGGCTCCACCTAAAGCGCCACCAAAGGCAAGGCCACCAACATTATTAAAGTGGGCTTCTGCCAAGCAACATAATTTTTCAAGGTCATTGGTTTTTTCTTCACATTTCTTAAGATTTCCCACTGCTCTGATAAGACTTAATGCTGTTTGTGCATTTTGTATCAAATATTCTGTGACTTCAGAGCCTCCACCATTTCCGATCATTCCTAGAGTTTCCCCAGATTCAGGGTTTATCCTCCACCAACCAGTCATCATTAAATCCTTAGGATGTTGCGCAGGAATTGCTATAACAAAACCATGATCGAGATCAGACATTATTTTTTCTAGTAGAATGGAATTTTCTGCAAATTTTTGTTTAAGTTGATTTTTATCAGCCTCAGTAGACTGATATAACT
>CAJXVJ010000303.1 GCA_913061105.1 uncultured Alcanivoracaceae bacterium
AGCGTCAGATGTGTATAAGAGACAGTCATAATTAACATGTATATAATACCCGACCTTGTTTGAGAGCGTTGATTGAATTAATCAATGACCACATATTGGGACGTCGTCAAGCGGTAAGACACTAGATTTTGATTCTAGCATTCGCAGGTTCGATCCCTGCCGTCCCAGCCATATACCATGCCTACAAATAGTAAATTACTAGTTGTAGGCATATTTGTATATATATAATGATTTTGTGATATGATATCGCAAATTTTTAGCACATTGTGAGCAAGTACCATGATAGTAGATAGCAGCATTAAAATCTTTACTGGAAATGCAAACCCAAAGTTGGCACAAAACATTGCCAAACACTTGGGAATCCCTCTAGGTAAGGCTTATGTTGGTCGATTTAGTGATGGCGAAGTGGCTGTTGAAATTATTGATAATGTTCGTGGTCAGGATATTTATATTATCCAACCTACTTGCATACCAACAGCTGACAATTTTATGGAAATGTTAGTCATGGTTGATGCTGTTAAAAGAGCATCATGTAATTCAGTGACTGCTGTGATGCCTTATTTTGGTTATGCCAGACAGGACAGGAGACCGCGCTCATCTAGGGTCCCAATAACAGCAAAAGTGGCTGCGAAGATGATTGGAGCAGTTGGCACAGATAGGGTATTAACTATTGATTTACATGCCGACCAAATACAAGGATTTTTTGATATACCAGTTGATAATGTTTATGCATCACCATTAACACTTGCAGACATTTGGTGTAGATACGATGCCAGTGAAGTCACAGTTGTTTCACCAGATATTGGAGGCGTAGTCAGAGCACGCGCCATAGCTAAAAGAATTGGAGCAGATTTAGCTATCATCGATAAAAGGCGCCCAAAAGCCAACATGGCTACAGTGATGAATATCATTGGCGATGTTGAAAATAAAACATGTATCTTAGTAGATGACATGATTGATACAGCGGGCACTTTATGTGCTGCTTCAACCGCACTGATGGAACGCGGTTCAAAAGAAGTTATCGCTTATTGTGTACATCCAGTATTATCAGGCAAAGCCATTGAAAATATTGAAAACTCAGGATTGAAAGAATTGGTGGTAACAGATACGATACCACTTAATGAAGAAGCACAAAATTGTAAAAAAATTAGGCAATTAAGCGTAGCAGAAATGCTGGCTGAAACCATTAGAAGGATTGCCAACCAAGAATCTGTCAGCGAAATGTACGTTGATTGATTAAATTTTTGCCTGGTCGCAAGGCAAACTATTATTAACTAAAGTTAGGAGACACAAATGTCTACATTTAAAATAAACGCAGAATTGCGCGATGATAAGGGGAAAGGTGCGAGCCGCCGCCTACGTCGTGAAAACAAAGTACCATGTATTATATATGGTTCAGGCAAAGAGCCACGTTCCATTTCAATCGAACACCACAAAGTATTAAGATACATTGAAGATGAATCATTCTTTACCAGTATTCTTGAATTGAAAGCTGAAGGTGGTAAACGCCAAAGTGTTGTTGTCCGTGACATGCAACGTCATCCTGCAAAACCTGTTATTATGCATATGGATTTTCAACGTGTTGATGATGATGTTGAAATTTCAATGAATATACCATTACACTTCTTAAATGAAGAAGAATGTGAAGCGGCTAAAACTTCTGGTATCATTGTAGCTCATCAAATTACAGAAGTTGAAATTTCATGTCTTCCAAAAGACTTGCCTGAATTTATCTCTGTTGATTTAGCTGAATTTAGCGAAGGCGATATAATCAGATTAAGTAACCTTGTTTTACCAAAAGGTGTTACTTTAAATGCATTTACTCATGGCGACATAGAAGATCATGATGAAGTTGTCGTTTCTACAACTCACGTTCAAGCTGAAGTTGAAGTTGATGATGAAGCTGTTGAAGCACCATCTGCAGAAGTTCCAACACACATTGAAGAGAAATCAGAAGAATCTGAAGACTAATCAATCTTGTTGCAAAAGACTAAAACAGCCCCATATTTGGGGCTGTTTTCGTATATAATTTAACAAATGAAACAAATGAAAAAAATTAAACTTATTGTGGGCCTTGGCAATCCAGGCATGAAGTATTCACAAACCCGACACAATGTTGGATTTATGTTTGTTGATGTTCTGTGCCATAAATATAATTTTGATTTAAAAGAGAATAAAAAGTTTTATGGCTATGCCAACAAAGTGGATTTACATGATCACAGTATTTGGTTACTGAAACCTGAAACATTCATGAACTTGTCAGGCAAATCTGTGGCTGCACTGGCTAACTTTTATAAAATACAAAATGATGAAATCTTGGTCATATATGATGAATTAGATTTACCACCAGGCAGTGCAAAGATAAAAAAAGGCGGTGGTCACGGTGGTCACAATGGTTTAAGAGATATTATTGCCATGACAGGTAACAATGATTTTTACCGACTAAGATTGGGTATTGGTCATCCTGGGCATAAAAGCCAAGTGGTTTCCTGGGTACTTAATCGAGCGACAACCGATGATGAAATCAGCATTGCCAGAGCCATAGATAATGGCATTGATGTATTGGGTGATTTATTGGATGGTAAATTAGAAAAGGCCATGAAAGATTTGCACACCAACAAGTTAGATTAACTTAGGTTTACACAATGGTAGTGTGAAATAGCTTAGTTAATCGTTTACTTCAATTAACTTTAACAAACCCGTAACTCCACCTTGCATACTATAGACATCATATCCCAATGTTGCCAATAAGAAAGCAGCTGAAGCACAACGTAAACCAGTGTTTGAACAGGTAATCACAGTGGTAGCTTTATCTAATTTTTGTTCACATTCGTCTCTAATTTTATCCATTGGAATATGGATACAATCATGAAAACTTAAATTATTGAATTCTTCTAGTTCACGAACATCCAGTAACACAGAACCTTCCAACAACATTTCATAAGTGGCATCAGTCGTTAACCACCTGACCACATGGCTTTTCAATAATGATGAGAATTTCTCACCAATCATTTTCATCAAAACACCATTGGTTTTCATGCGCACAGAAGCACTTCTTGGTTCTTTGCTGACCAATGCATTTTCGCCAAACAATGCACCAGTTTGCAAGGTTGCAATTAAATCTTCGCCCTCAGCAACACATTTATAAATATCAACTTCACCTTTTACAATGATATAACAATAATCACCTGCATCACCCTCGGTAATGATCTCATCACCTGAATTGACATAAACTGGTTCTAAGTTTTTAAATATTTGATCGACATGACCACGAGGTAACATTTGAACAGCTTTTGAACACAATAAACCCACCACCCATTGGTAAGATTCATGCCCTCTCAAAGGGCTATCAGAATCTGATTCTTTAAATAAATTATCCCAAACCGTAAAATGATCAAGGAATATATTATTCATCGTCATTATTTTTGCTGTTTTAGATGTAACAGTTGATGTGAGTATTTTTAGTGTATTAACTTCGCCAATTGGATAAAAAGATTGCATTGAAGTTGATTTAAGCACCTTTTCTCTGCCTGTAGGATAATTAATTTTTACAGTTCCATCCAGTACGTACTTAGCATTAATTTTGTTATCATCATGTTTAAAAACATCATCACCCTGTCTCTTATACACATCTGACGCTGCCGACGATCTACTCTGTGTAG
>CAJXVJ010000304.1 GCA_913061105.1 uncultured Alcanivoracaceae bacterium
GATTTCTGCCTGTCTCGTGGGCTCGGAGATGTGTATAAGAGACAGCAGTTACAAACAAAGCAGTGATAAAAACCCACAATAACATTGGGTTAAAGTCACCAAGTACGTCAAAAAAATTTAACACGACTTGTGGATCAGTCATTTTAGATAGGCTAAGTCCTAATCCAAAAACAATTCCAAAAACCAGGCCCAATATATATTTTTTCATGGTGTTAGCTCCCAAACCGCGTTAAATAAATACCGAGTCAATAATGCCATTGTAAAAAATACGATAGTAGCAATAATTGAACGTTTTGAGAATCTAGCAACCCCACAAATACCGTGGCCACTTGTACATCCATTGCCTAATGCGACGCCTAATCCTACCAATAATCCAGATATTGCTAACAACCACAATGGAAATCCCTGCCTAGGAAGATTGTAATCAGGAAAGTATGCATGAAACAAACTGGTTGACAAGACTAAGCCAATAATAAAGAAAAGGCGCCAAGATCTTTCATCAGACCAGATTGAAGCCTGAATCATACCACTTACACCGGTAATACGCCCTAGTGTTAGCATCATTCCAACAGCACTTATTCCAATAAGAGCCCCACCGATTATGCCAAAATAAACACCATTAATATCCATCATATACCTCAATAGTTTGATAATTGTAAACACAGATAAATAAGAATTTTGTCTGCAATCCAATGAATTTGAATGCAGTGTATCTCTCCAATTATATTTACCTTAAATTATGTATTTAGGTTCAGGATTTGGCACTTTTGTTATATATATCATTGAGATACTTATCACAAGTTGCCTGAGGGTCATAGAGCCTGTCTCTTACCTCATCTTTATAAATGTTCTGATTAACAGTATTAATCAGAATTGCATTGTTAAATGTAAATATAAATAAGGCAAGAAGAAAAATGAGTTTTAGATTAATATATTCAAAATATATACAATACAATATATAATTCAACAAAAACAATGGTGAGATTAATGACAATAGGTGTGGGTGGCAGTACGGTAGAAAAGCAATTAAATAGTTTGCAACCTTATAATGATAATTATGCGGCTATTTCTATTGAGGAATATCAACAACGAATTTTAAAGGCCCAAGAAATAATGAGGTTAAATAATATTTCAGCCATGTATTTGAATGCTGGAACTAACCTCTACTATTTTACCGGAACAAAATGGCATGCCAGTGAGCGCATGGTTGGAGCCATCTTACCTGCAAATGGGGATCTAGAATATATTGCTCCTGATTTTGAAATTGGCACTTTAGAAGGATTTATGCAGATCAAAGGTAAGGTCAATGGATGGCAAGAGCATGAAAGTCCTTATGAATTATTCGGTGGCGTATTGAACTCTATGGAATTAAACTCAAGATTAATTGTGTTGGATGAGTCTTCATCTTACTTTATTACTGATGGTATTCAACAAGCCAATCCTGATTATGTCTATTCGAATGCTAAAGTTGTCACAGCTGGATGTCGCATGCAAAAATCTAAAAATGAGATTGCATTGATGCAACGTGTAAAAGACATCACTTTAACAATACTTCAATCGGCTGCAAAAATTCTTTATGAAGGCATTAGTACAAATGAAGTTGTCGATTTTATCAATAAAGCCCACATGAAAATGGGAGCGACCAGTGGCTCATACTTTTGTATTGTTTTATTTGGTGAAGACAGTGCTTTTCCACATGGTGTTAAAACCCCAAAAACATTAGAAAAAAATGACATGGTTTTGATTGACACAGGGTGTCAGATTGATGGGTACATATCTGACATCACCAGAAGTTATGTATTTGGGCAAGCCACTGATAAACAAAGAAAAATATGGAACATAGAAAAAGCCGCACAAGCCGCAGCTTTTGAAGCAGCTCAGTTAGGACAAGCCTGTTCGAATGTTGATAAAGCCGCACGTGATTATTTATCTCAGCAAGGTTTAGGTCCAGATTACAACCTTCCAGGATTGCCTCATCGAACAGGACATGGTATTGGTTTAGACATTCATGAGTGGCCATATTTGGTTGGTAATGAAGAAACTATTCTAGCCGAAGGCATGTGTTTCAGTAATGAACCGATGATATGTGTGCCAGGAAAATTTGGTATCCGTTTAGAAGACCATTTTTATATGACAGATCAAGGCCCAAAATGGTTTACTAAACCTTCATTAAGTATTGATGATCCTTTTGGTGGAGTATGACATATAAAACGATTCCTAAACTAAGTCATAGGCTACCAAAAATATCAAAATTTACTCTTCCCCAGGATGATAAGACCTAATGGCACCGGCTTTGACATCCTCTAAATAAAGCCATGAATTTTTATAAGTTTTTGCGGCCAATAGTTTGGCTTGATCCATATAGTTTGGTGATAGTGGATTACCATTGGCACCAAAAACATGGATAGATTTTGATTGAACTTTTTCACTTTTGTTGTTTGGAAAAGCAACAACAGCCGTATAACTATTTCCACCTGTTTTATAACGTTTTTTTAAACCATCACGACGAATATTAAATGAAATTTGACTGCCTCCTGACCAACTGGGCACACCTGGTGTGGCAATACTAGGAGCATCGTCATCAAAAACTGGTTCACCTTTTTCATTTAAAGAAGGGCGTTGTGCTCTATTCATTTCTCCCCATGGGACTTTCCAGGTTCCCCAATCTACAACCAATCGATCCATGGTGGTTTCTAAAGCAGCTACTATTTCTTCTTCTGTAGCAATATGACTACGCTGATTTTTCATATAAATTTCTTCGTACCAATCAACATAAATTGTGGGCTCGGTAGATTCTAATGTTGCTATACCGTCCCATTTATCTAAAAGTGATACTACTGGTGTAAGTTTTGCGGCCCTTATTGGGTTTATTGCAGATGAATTTGCAAAAGCTTTAAAAAATATTGGTTTTGAAACACTCCATTCGGTCATATGCGTATCAAGGCTTTCGGTTTCCCAAGTGTCGAAAT
This sequence comes from uncultured Alcanivoracaceae bacterium, assembly GCA_913061105.1. Lineage (GTDB taxonomy): Bacteria > Pseudomonadota > Gammaproteobacteria > Xanthomonadales > Marinicellaceae > NORP309. The sequence goes on from CAJXVJ010000304.1 coordinate 2,970, forward strand.
TAAACTTATCATGTTTATTTAAGATGCGTCTGGCATTTCTGGCTCTGGCATTGTCCTTTTCACGCACCATATAATTGGGATAGTTTTCTGCCTGTGCATCACTTTCTGACATGCTTGCATTAAATGGGGATGTATTTGTATTGTGCATCATATCTGAAATGGGATTTATTACTTGGGGTAAATCTTCGAGTGTGTGATAACCCATCCAATCGGTTTCGGGATTGCTGCCATCTAAAGGTTTGTTCCAATTGTATTTTTCATTGCGAATAGGCACTGATCCGTTGTAAATATACCAGATATTGGCATCGCGATCTGCATACATGATGTTGCCAAAATTCATTCTTAATGGCTCAATGGCTTTTGTGAATTCATCAATATTGGATGCCAATTGCATGTTATACCATTGGTCTAACCAACCGGGTTGATCAAATGTGGCAAAATTGCTTGATAAAAATTTACCATCCCTTTTAGCCACAACTGCACCGTGGTGTGTTTTTCGGTATTTTACGGTTCTTACTGTGCCGCCTTTGATTTTAATCTCACCACTCCATTCTGTGGCTTCACGAAAGCCATCAGAGTATTGGTCTGTCTCTTATACACATCTCCGAGCCCACGAGACAGGCAGAAATCTC
>CAJXVJ010000305.1 GCA_913061105.1 uncultured Alcanivoracaceae bacterium
GGGCTCGGAGATGTGTATAAGAGACAGCGTCTATATATATGAAACCTATTAAATTTTATGAGAATCATGTATGAAACTATTATCCTTAATATTAATTGCTTTTTTGATTAATTATGCGTGTATTACCAGAAAAGCAGAAGCCATTGAAAAGTATCCTAAAGTATCAGCTGCTAATGTAATAAATAGTATTATATTAACAGACCTTAAATCGATATCAAAACAAACTCAGTTAGATTGTGAAGTATTAGTTACTGATTCAAGCAATGACAAAACAAAGCAGATTAAATGCAATAATGTCGTTTCACGGTTATAAGAAAATAACATGATGTAAATAACATTTGCATCAATTGTAAAAATTGTTGTGTTTTGATAAACTTCTTGTTTGATTTTCTTGTCTAATAATATATGAAACCACAATCCGCTTTTACACCCTTACGAATAACACTAATGGTGTTTATTGTTATAGTTAATATCGCTGCTGCCTTTGCCTTTGGATTTCCAGAAGCCTCTTGGTCTCGATATCTTGGTATTTTTGCCACAGTCTTTATTCTAATGTTTGTATTTTTATTGATTCTTGAACTTGTCTGGCTGATTAGTTTTAAAAAACAACAAACAAACCCCGATACAATTAAATCATATCAAAAAGCCATCAATATTTATCTTGTATTATTTATCTTAGGTTTCATAATGGTCTATTTGGTCTTGGCATAACTTATGAAATTTATTTTTATCCTAATTGTTCTATTCATAACGACTAAGTCCAGTGCTTTTGTTGTTTATGAAGGGGTAAAAATTTGGAATCAAGATAGCATAACTTTTTATTTTATGAATGGTACAGATCAAGAACAAGCCGAAGTAAAAAAGTTTGCAAAATTATGGCAACGCTACACAGGCATGCAATTTAAATACACCACGATTAAACCCAATAGGTTTGGATTTAAAAAATACTACAGCATTTCTTTTAAAGGCGGTAAAAACGAGTCGAATCAAGGCGCCATAAATGGCACAATTCATTTAGGCAACCTATCAGATGATGTGATATTTAGGAAAGCCACAATACTGCATGAATTTGGCCACATGCTTGGACTGGGTCATGAACACCAGCGCCTTGACCGCCCTACAATTTTAAATAATAATGCATTAATTAATGCCTGTATTCAAAATCAAGAGCAATCAAAAGAATGGTGCGACGAAAACTTTAATGATGTTAGTAGAACAGAAGTTTTTGTACAATCAGACTACGATTTTAACTCGATCATGCATTATAAATTAGCCAATGTAACTGGCAAAGATTCGGATTTATTAGACGATTTACCGGATAGTGACAACAACACATTATCCTATACAGATAAGTATTATATTGCCATGCTTTATAATCAGACTATCTCAGATAAAACCTTGAAAAACATGCACAAACAAGATTTATGGAACCAAAAAAAGTTTGAGCTTGCTGCCCAAATTGAAAATGAAAACGCCATACTAAACTTATCCACATCGTCTTGCAAAGCATTAAAACAAAATGACCAATCTGAAGACGGGAAATATTGTGATGGTGGTTATATGGTTATAGGCATTGATGATTACAGTTTTCCTGATGACAGCTTTAAAGAATGTCACAAAAGTTTTGCTGCGATTAAAAACATCATGGATGAAAATAAATTGTGTCATTTGAGTCCATTTCAATTAAGAAATAACCGCAAAGCATGGAGTCAACAATTTTCAAAACATGGCCAGTGTAAAAGGTTAGACACTAATGTTAAAAACAAACAAGAGTACTTTTGTACCCAAGGCTATTCATTTGTAACAAAAGATAACCAGATGATAGGCAATAAGACCAATTGTTATCATTCTCAAGAGTCAGTCTTTACTGCCATGCAAGAAAATGAAGTTTGTAATATGAATGATTTAGATTATCGAATTTACCAACGGCTACAAAAGGCAGAATTACAAAAGGATTTGAAAAGTAAAAATTGTCAGGTCGTTAATAAAACCTATGACAGAGTAAACTGCCCCAAAGATTTTGATTACACTATCATCCAAAAAGGCAACTCAGAAAGACCGATTAATGACAAATGTTTTGCTAGTCAATATCAAGCCATCAATGCCATGAAGAAAATAAAAATTTGCCAATATTAGTAAAATCTCAAACCTTTTTAAGAGATTTATAAATAAAAATCGCAGTCAACACAGAAGAAATATAAAGAGGGACAGACATTCCAAAATATTTTATTGTAGTAGTATCCATTACATATATAATCGCACTTGTTACTGCAAAGCCTGATGCCAAAACCGCATAAATTCCTTTGTTTTTTCTCTTTTGCTCTGTTTTAGCTTGTTTAGCTTGCTCAATTTGATTTAGTTTTGAAGGTGGTTTTGTTCTTAAACTTAATAATTCATGTACTAACTGAGGAATTTCACTGGTTTGTTCCAACCATTTTGGCAGGTTCTTCTTAATCGTTTCAAATGCACCATCCACACCATACTGTTTCATCATTATGCTTGATAAAACAGGTTTTGATGTTTGCCATATATCCAAATCAGGATAGAGCTGACGGCCTAATCCTTCAATGTTTAATAGTGTTTTTTGCAGTAGTATAAATTCAGGCTGAATTACCAATTGAAATTTACGCGCCATTTCAAATGTTTTCAACATCACTTCACCAAATGAAATTTCACTGATTGGTCGTGCAAAATAAGGTTCACAAATGGTACGTGTGGCTGCCTCTAATTCATCTACGCGTGTATCAGCTGGTACCCAACCCGCTTCTATGTGCAATTCAGCAATTCTTCGATAATCTTGATTAAAAAATGCCATAAAATTATTGGCAAGATCTCGTTTATGACCTTTGGGCAATGACCCACATATACCAAAATCAAGCAGTATTATTTGAGGGTTTTCTGGATTGGCTGGATTGACAAAAATATTACCAGGGTGCATGTCTGCGTGAAAAAAATTATCTCTAAAGACTTGTGTATAAAAAAGATTCAAACCCTTTTCAGCCAATACTTGTAGATTAATGCCTGCAGATTTTAGTTTATCGAATTTACCTATTGGAATGGCATATACGCGCTCCATCACCATCACTCTTTGTTTGCAGTACTCCCAATAAATTTCTGGTATATACAAATCATCGGAATCAATGAAATTTTTACGTAAAACCGAAGCGTTAGCTGCTTCTCTTTGAAGATCTAATTCATCGTATATGGTTTTTTCAAATTCTTGAACAATTTCTACAGGATCTACTTGTACACCAGGGTCACCAAAAGTACGCGCCAGTTTTGCCACTGATAACATCAGTTCTAAATCTCGTTTCACTGTTTTTCTTATGCCTGGACGCAAAACTTTAATGACCACTTCTCTGCCATCTTTTAATTCAGCAGCATGAACCTGGGCAACAGATGCCGATGCCAAAGGTGTCTCATCAATGTATTTGAAAACCTCATCAAGAGGACATTCCATTTGCTCTTCAATGTGCTTTTTGGCTTCTTTCCATGGAAAAGTTTCTACATCATCTTGTAATTTGGACAGTTCTTTGGTGATTTCAATTGGAACTGTCTCTTATACACATCTCCGAGCCCACGAGAC
>CAJXVJ010000306.1 GCA_913061105.1 uncultured Alcanivoracaceae bacterium
ACATGGGTGAGGGAAAAGAAAATCATAAATAATTCTGCCAAAACAACAAAAAAGCCTAATTACAAAACATGCGCGAAAAATCCGAATAATGGCAAAATATGTGACGCAATGCACACTTATGGTGCTAATTCAGCCTAAAAGTGGGAGTAATTAGCCATAAATTCCACTTTCATGTTATAGATTTATGAAAAAAGGCAAGACAAACACAGCCCTAATAATGTAAGATAATTACAAATCTTACCATTAAAATTACAAGAAACACTTGGAGCCTGCGTGACCGAAAAAAATTCTGTCGATGACTTAAATACTAAAAATAAATCTAAAATATCAAGCGAATTAGCAATTAAAATAATTGCCGGCGATTTATCCGCCAAAAATGAATTCGTGATGATTAATTATAGTTGGTTGTTGTTTGTTGTTCGCAGCAAATTTTCCAGCTCAAATAATCATGAAGACATTGTGCAGGACACGTTTATGTTAGTAATAAATAAGTTACAAAAGGACAAAATCAATAATCCAAAAACCATATTGGCCTATTTACGTACCACGGCCATAAATATTGGTTTCGAATACCTGCGCAAAGACAAAAAATTCGTCTCATCAGTCGAGCAAGAAATGATAGACATCATATCAGACGCTAAAGATGATATTCTCACCACCATCATCTGGGATGACAAAATCAGTTACATAAAAACAGTCATAGAAGAACTAAAAATTCAAAGAGACAAAGACATTCTCAAACAGTTTTATTTCGACGAAATCAGCAAGATTGAAATCTGTTCACAATTAGATCTCAGCACAGAACACTTTGACCGTGTTTTGTACCGAGCCAAACAAAGACTCAAACAATTAATATCCCAAAAAGAGGATGGCCCCAAAGGCAAATTGAATGTAGTTAATAACGATAGTAAGACAAACAAAGCCTCCCACAACTTTATGTCAAAAATAATCCATTCCATTAAGCACAGCAGTTTAATGTTATTGTCACTGTTGAAATATTCAATGACATCAAAACAGGGGGATTTTAAATGACACAATTTAAACCCGACGAACTTATGTTACAAAATTACATACAAAACAAGCTCAGCCCCAAAGACACAGAACAACTCGAACTGTGGCTAGCCGACCACCCCGATGTCATGCAAGACCTCGAGCTAGATATCATGTTCTCACAATCTAAAGCGGCATTTAAACAAGCAGAACAACCCAAACAAACAAAATCCTTTAGCTTCTGGGATTTTTTCACCAGCAAAAAACTGATACCCATTAATGTATTGGCTTATGGTTTGGCGCTGTTTTTTGTTTTTAATGGCTTAATAAATACCAACTCTAATAATGAATTTTCTGAAATTTCATTTGTTGATTTAGGTAAAAAGCGAGGCTCAGAGGCAAAAGAATATTCATTAACACACAATGAAAAAAATGGCATGGCTGTGCGTTTTTATCCTGATTCAAGTGATGAACTTTACAAAGTTTCAATGAAATCTATAGGTTCTGATGAGGAAAAGACCTTTGAAGGCCTTAAAGCTGATGAGAGTGGACATATAACAGTGATGTTGCAATCAAACCAGATTAAAAATAATCAATGGCAAGTCTTTATATATAACAGTAGAGATCAATTGGAACAGGATTATTTGATTAAAATTAAATAACCCAATTATTGAGTGATTAAAAACCAACCAGCCCAATATTGTGGATGACTTGTGCCCCTGGTTTCTCGAATCATCTTTTGTGCACTGTAAAGAGAGTCTTCTATACTCGATCCTTTATTGTATTCTTCATAAAATTTAATCATTAAATCGGAAGTGTCACGATCATCAACATCCCACAAACTGGCAATCAAGTTTTTACTGCCGGCTTGCATAAATGATTCAGTTAAACCACCAAGCCCCAATGAATCATCTTTCCTATTAACCCCAGTTTCACAACCACTTAAGACCACCAAATCAGCATTTAAAATCAAATTGCTGATGTCTAATGCTCTCAGATAAGCTGTTGGGTTAGATTCCCCTTTTTGGTTATATGTAGATAACACCAATGATGATAAACCAGATATCTCAGGATGAAAAAAGGCATGGGTCGCAAAGTGCAATAAGCTTTTATCTTTTAAATTAAGTGAGAGCAGGTTATCTTTATTGGCATCAAACCCTTGAATAGTCTCAGCATTAATTAACTTGTGTATTTTTTTTGCTTCTTTTCCAGTGGCTGGTAATCTATTAAATTCATTAGGAATTTCGTTTAATATACCATCTGGAAGACGCATATCATTGAATGTCGTAACTGGATCAGCAACTACGAGTGCAGTGTTACTTTTGTGATCGATAACTAGACTACTGCTTTTTGAGTTAAGAGCTTGAACAGATGCCACTCGTTTGGTTTTTGTGTTTTCAATAACGTATTTATTTTCATATCGTGGGTCAAATAACGCATTAAAAGGCACTAAATTTAAAGGTTCATCCAAAATCAATTTTATCCGTTTAACTTGGTTGAATGATTGTAGTGGATGCAATAATTTTTGTGACAACAAACGGGTGTTTTCGGTATTTTTATTACCACTAATAAACTCATCACGGGCCAAATTAATTAACTGAAACAATTCGCTCTTATTCGCCATTTCATGTGTTTCAACTTTATCCTTACTTATCCACCACGATATACCGCCTGCCTCACCGATAGAGTATTGAATCACAAGGGTTTCATTATCTAAACTGGCTTGAATGGCTTTAAAACCAGCTGTTGTTTGATTTTGAGTCACTTGTGCTTCAAAGGAGAAGTCAATCTGTGCCTTTAACTCAATCATATCACTTTGTATCTGTTTACGATCAGCCTCCGAAAGCGTTTGATTTTCCAAAGCAATAGATTTGGCATTGATTTGTGAAAACAAATCAATGTTTTCGTTGGAACTAAGTATCTGAAGTGATTTGTTTTTCGTATTGAATCGGTTTATCATTTCATTGATTCTCATAAAACCCAATTCAGATTGGCCTAGTTGTTTATTCACCAACGCATATATGTTTAATGACTCTTTCAGCATTTGCCCAAGTCCTTGTTGTATTTTTTCTTTGGTTGATGCACCTATATAAAACTGTAGATTATCTAACTCACGGTTGATTGTTTCATCGGCCTTATCAAATTGTTTATTTTTGATATAAGCTTGAGCCAGTAGGTTGTTGGCGGTGTTGAGTTGTTTAACATCCCAAATTTGTTTTAGCTTGATGACCTCTTTATTAAGAATCTCTATGGCTTTATTGAGTTTGTTTTGAGCAAGCAGTAGTTTGGCATGTTGTAAATTCATTTGTGATTTAAAACGGGGGTATTTTTCACTTGTCACAATCGTCAAAGCTTTATTGATTTCAATTATTGATTCACTGAGCTTATATTTGTTGAATTTATTTTGGGAAGAAAATGTGTACAATTGTGCAATCGCTTTAGGATGATTTATTTTTTTTGCCAATTTCTTGCACTTTTTGAATAAGAAGTTTGGTAACATCTATATTATCTATCACATCAAACCAACCTGCATGAAACCCGATAGCCAAAACCGCCCAAATTAAGGAAGCCATTATCAAGGCTGGCAC
>CAJXVJ010000307.1 GCA_913061105.1 uncultured Alcanivoracaceae bacterium
CGAGATCTACGCAGAGTAGATCGTCGGCAGCGTCAGATGTGTATAAGAGACAGGTAAAAACTAGTATTCAACTCAGACTTCGTAGTTATTTGACTCAATATTATTGTCTTCTTCTGCCTCTTCTTGGAGATGATTTTCTTTTAAAAATGAATAGCTAAGTGATAATAAACCTATTTGGTACAAAGTGACTAATAACCAAATAATGGTATTTATAATTGACAATAAGGCTAAATCATCGATAGAAATAAAAGAAAGTATTATTTCTATAATTAATGGCACAATTATAATTAAAAACGTGAGTCTCCATCCATTGCCTTCAGATAACCACCAAGCTTCTGTTAAGTTGGAATTAGGATCATCAACAGCAATTGATGGAAAAATTAAAGACCAACGGGAGAAAAAATATAAGATTGGTAAAGATATTACTTGATTGGAAATAATAGTTATAGCTGAATTATCAACTCTTTCCATACCTAGTGCGGCTATTACAAACGCCCAAACCACTAAAAATAATCCGACAACAAGCCCAATCAACAAGCCCCAACCCAGAAATCTCCATTCTCTTGACTTCCATCGTAAAGTTTTTGTTTGTTGGATTCCTGAATCATTTAATAAAAAGCCACGATGGCAACCAACTGTTACCATAATAAAAATAGCCCAAAGAAAAATGAGGATTAAAACCATGAAAAAAGGGTTTATGTTCATTTGAATTAAAAACATTATGGCACTCTCATCATTTAGATTAATCAAAATTGACGCTAGGGCTAATATTATTATAGGAAAGCCTAATCTAATAAAAGAATACATACGCTGTTTCATCAATTGAAAAGATAAAATTAAAATGCGTTGTACAGGAAGTTTACGGTTATTGTTTGACTGTGATTCGGTCATTGTTGTTAGTCCTTTTATTTGTAGAATTATTATAGATTGTTCAACTATAAATACAAACTTTATTATGATAATCTTGTTCAATCGAAAATAAATGACCAATAGCCTATTTTATTATGAGAAACTTAGGAGTAAAATACCCACAAGTTTTCGGGGAGTTTATTGTGAAAAAAGAAACAGCTAAAAGTGATTCTCGTTCAGAAGTTATCTACGATACCTTGGTTTTGCAACTTAAGTTAATTGTTGATGGCTTGCGTGATTTAATGTTAATGCCATTGGTGTTAATTGCTTCGTTGTATGGCTTGATTATGCACACAAAAAATCCTGGAAGATACCTTTATCGCCTATTAAGTTATGGGCGCGCTTCAGAAAAGTGGATTGGATTATTTGATGAGGCAGAAAAAGACAAAATGGCGCCAGTTGATGTAAAAAATACTTCATTTGAAGAGTTAATCAAAAAAACCCAAACGGCATTTGAATCAAAATACATCAATGATGAGAAAAAACAAAAAATTGTCGCCAAACTTAATGGCGCAATAGACGAGCTCAATACTAAGATTAACCCTGATAAAAGTCCTAAAAAAGAAACATAATTTTATTTTAAGAATGGATATAAAAAAAAGCCATCTAGATGGCTTTTTTTGTGTGCTTATTTCTTAGGTTTTCTTCTTGAGCGCTTGCGGTCTCCCACAGGCTTTTTCTTTCCACCAAATTTTCTGCCATCAGATCGGCCTCTTGGTTTTCCTCTATCAGATCTTCCGCCTTTTTTACCCGGACGTCCGCCATCACGGCGTCTGCCACCAGGTGGTGAAATATCAGCTTTTTGGCCTTTTTTAACCAGTGCTATTTCGCTTTTCTTACCACATATATAAGCATCACCCAATTGTTTGAGTAACTCTGCAGGCATATCGGCAGGCAAGTCAACGGTGCAGACATCATCATAAATTTCGATATGTCCGACATAGTCTTTGTCAATATCAGCTTCGTTGATGATCATTCCGACGATATTACCTGGCTTAACACCATTGTTGTAACCTACAGCCAAACAATATCTTTGCATATCGACATCTGGGTGTTTTTTCAGTGGTTCAGCTTCATTATCAATTTCTTTGCTTTCGGCTTCGCCTCTTGGGCTGCGTGTGTCTTTAAACTCACCTGCATTGCGAGGATTGCGTTTATTGCCTTGTGTGTCATGGTCATAAACGTGTTTTTCTTCTTTTAATAAAATGCCTTTTTCGCCTTGAGCAAGCATTGCCAATGCTGCAGCAATCTGTGTTGGATCATTGTCTGTTTCAGTTTGAAATTCTCTGACCAATTGTTGATAAATGCCCAAATCAGCCGATGCAATGGTGTCACTGATTTGATCTTTAAACTTTTGCATGCGTTGAATATTAATGTCAGCAACAGAAGGCATTTTCATAGGTTGAATCGGTTGTTTGGTGACTTTCTCAATCATACGCAACATGCGTTGTTCACGTCGGGCAACAAACAATATGGCTTCACCTGATCGTCCTGCTCGACCTGTTCGGCCGATTCTGTGTACATAAGACTCAGGGTCATATGGGATATGATAATTGATCACATGACTGATTCGCTCTACATCTAATCCACGCCCAACAACGTCTGTTCCTATTAAGATGTCAATCTTTCCGCTTTTTAAATTATTAACCAATCTTTCTCTTTGGTTTTGTTGAAGATCTCCATTTAATGCTTCTGCAGCAAAACCGCGTGCTTTAAGTTTGTCAGCCAATTCTTCTGTTGCCACTTTAGTACGAACAAATATAAGTACAGCATCAAAGTCTTCTGTCTCTAATAAACGCGTTAATGCATCTAATTTATGTAAACCGCTGACCATCCAATAGCGTTGGTTAATGTTTTTTGCTGTGGCTGTTTTGTTTTGAATTTTGACATCAAATGGGTTTTTTAAATGCTTTACAGCTACTTTTTTAACCTGTGAAGGCATGGTGGCAGAATATAAAGCAACTTGACGGTCTTCAGGCGTGTGATCTAAAATCCAATCCACATCATCAATAAAGCCCATGCGTAACATTTCATCGGCTTCATCTAATACCAATGTGCTGAGGTTGTCAATTTTTAAAGTTTTACGGCGCATATGATCCATGACACGTCCTGGTGTTCCAACTACAATATGAACACCACGTCGCAATGCTTTTAATTGTGGTTCAAAACTTTGGCCACCATAAATCGGCAGCACATGGAAACCTTTTAAGTTTTTGGCATAAGTTTGAAAAGCCTCAGCAACCTGGATAGCCAACTCACGAGTTGGCGTCAATACCATGACTTGTACATGTTTAACATTCATATCTAAGTTAGATAGAGTAGGCAATGCAAAAGCTGCTGTTTTACCCGTTCCTGTTTGAGCTTGGCCCAAAACATCGCGCCCCGATAAAATGGCAGGGATAGATTCAGACTGAATTGGAGATGGGTGTTCATAACCCGCATCTTTCACAGATTGTAGGACTGCTGGTGACAGACCAAGTGTATCAAATGTTGGGTTTTCAGGAGTTGTTGACATATGTTTTGCCGAAGCGTAAAAAAGAGGACGTATTATACAGGAAACACTACAATTAGTAATTAGTAATGAATATTGTACAATTAAAACAAGGTTAATAGTTGCTAATAACCTGTCTCTTATACACATCTGACGCTGCCGACGATCTACTCTGTG
>CAJXVJ010000308.1 GCA_913061105.1 uncultured Alcanivoracaceae bacterium
CTACACAGAGTAGATCGTCGGCAGCGTCAGATGTGTATAAGAGACAGCCATCAATGGTTTTTGTAATTACTTTGAATTATCTAAAAAACAAATACAGGATCACATCTATGTAAAAAATGGATTACCGTGTATTGTACATTTGTTCGAAGTCTCATCAGGACTTGACTCTATGGTTTTGGGTGAAGCTCAAATTTTAGGACAAGTGAAGACATCTTATGAAATATCCAAACAATCGAACAAGTTAGATAACACATTAGACCGTTTTTTCCAAACGGCTTTTCGCGTGGCAAAATCCGTTCGAAGTAATACCGATATTGGCAAAAATCCAGTATCAATTGCCAACAGCGCAGTACAATTATCAAAACAGATATTTGGACAATTGTCTAGTCAAGACATTCTGATGATTGGAGCTGGTTCAACATCAGAATTGTTATTAAGGTACTTAACCAAACACCCTTATCACCATTTATCTGTTTGTAACAGAAGCATAAATAATGCTTTAAGACTAGCCAAACAATTCAATACCAATGCGTTTGAAATGGAACAATTACCCGCAAGAATTCAAGACTTTGATTTGATTTTTACAGCAACCTCTAGTCAAACTCCTGTTGTCGATTACAAAACTGTGAAACAGGCCTTAAAAATTCGTAAACATCGACCGATGGTGATTATTGACTTAGGGATTCCTCGTGATGTTGATCCAAAGGTTAAGAAACTTGATGATGTGTTTTATTATGCGGTAGATGACCTACAGAAAGTAATCAGTAAAAACCTTCAAAATCGTCAGCAATCGGCTCAACAGGCTACAAAAATTATTGAAGCTGAAGCAGAATTATTTGACTATTGGCTCAATGCACAACAGCATACTCAACTCATTCACAGTTTTCAAAAAGAAACTGCTATAATAAGAAAACAGAGCCTTGATAAAGCCATTAGCAAGCTGAATAATGGCATGGATGCTGAAGAGGTACTTTTTTTCTTAGCCAATAATTTAACTAAGAAGCTCAACCACACACCTGTTAAGGCCATTAGATCTGCCATAGAATCAGGTGATATAACAACCATTGAAAAAATAACAAGTTTATTTAACTTAGATAATAATTCAAACAAATCTACGGACCATAATAATGACACCTGAAATCAAATCAAGATTACACACTGCCAGTGAGCGACATGAAGAAATAGCCATGCTTATGTCTGATCCTGATGTCATGTCTGATCAAAACCAATTTCGGGATTTATCAAAAGAATACGCCAGTTTAGAGGATTTAGTACAAACATTTGCGAACTATTTGGATGCTGAAACAGAAATAGAAGAAGCAAAAGAAATGTTAGTCGATCCTGAGTTAAAAGAATTGGCAAAAGAAAGTATGGAAGAAGCCAAAAACAACCTTGCTATCCATGAAAAAGCATTACAAATATTACTCATCCCAAAAGACCCAGATGATGACAAAAATATATTCTTAGAAATTCGTGCTGGAACTGGGGGTGATGAAGCTTCACTTTTTTCAGGGGATTTATTTAGAATGTATAGCCGCTATGCTGAAACAAAAAAATGGACAGTTGGCATAGTCAGTGTTAGCGAAGGTGAACATGGAGGATTTAAGGAGCTGATTGCACAAGTGGATGGAGATGGTGTTTATTCACGATTTAAATTTGAATCTGGGACACACAGAGTACAACGGGTCCCTGCAACTGAATCACAAGGGCGTGTCCATACATCGGCTTGTACTGTCGCCATTTTACCTGTGATTGATGCAGTTGAAGCCGTTGATATCAATCCAGCAGATTTGCGCGTAGATACATTCAGGTCATCTGGTGCTGGTGGACAACATGTGAATAAAACAGACTCAGCCATCCGATTGACTCATATGCCAACAGGAATTGTTGTAGAGTGCCAAGATCAGAGGTCACAACACAAGAATAAAGCCAGAGCCATGGTGCTTTTACAATCACGTATTACCAATATAGAAAAAGACAAACAAGAATCTGAACAAAGTGAAGCACGAAAACTACAAGTTGGATCAGGTGATAGATCTCAAAGAATTAGAACTTATAATTATTCTCAAGGTCGAATAACAGATCACAGAATAAACTTAACATTGTATAAGCTTTCAGAGGTCATGGATGGAGATTTAGACCAAGTGGTAGAGCCATTAATACAACAATTCCAAGCAGACGCATTAACCGATAACAACTAAAAATAAATAGGAAATTATATGAGAACGACTATTAAACTATTATTAATCTTATCTTTTATAGTATTAAGCGCTTGTCAACAAGCTCCCAAAGTTCAACAAAATGATTCTGTAAAAGCCATTTCTGAGATCAATGAAATATTAACAATAATAACCATTGAAGCCATAAAGGAAGAAAATTACGAACAAGCACAGCGCAGCATTCAAGCGATGATCTTAAATAATGATGATAAGACCTGGGATTTTATTTTTTCAGCCATAACCACTTTGCCTAATGAAATGGGTTTAGAATTAATAGATTACTCATTATCTAAAGATTTCATCAAAAATTCACCATCACAACTCTTTGGATTTGCCAAAATTTTTGTATCTTATCAAGATACCAAACAATCCCTGAAAGTCATCAATCAAGCCGTTGCACTAGATGCAGAGTTTTTAGATGCAAGATTTTGGCGCGCACGATTATTAACCGTACTTAAAGAGTATGATAAAGCCGAAAATGATTTTGTTTATGTCATGAAAAAACAACCTGATAATACCGAATACGCAGATCAATATGCCAGCTTTTTACAAGAAACCAAACAATTTGATAAAGCCCAAGAAATATTGGCCAAACAAGAAGCAACCATTGACAATGTATTTCGAAGAATTATTTTTAATCTACAGGCAGAAGACAAAATTACAGCCATGCAATTATATGACCATCTAAAAAACATTGAAGTTGACGAAGAAGATAAAAACAACAAATTTTATTTAATTGCTGAAGCGGCCCAATTATTAGATATTTATCATGAAAGTGAAGACTATTACAAAAAAGTCTTGGGTGGTGATAAGTATCTTGATGCACGAGAAATGTTGAGTTTAATACTTTATGATACAAAAAAATTCGATGAATCCAAAGAAATCTTACACCAATTACAAAATGCCGAAGAAAAATATGCAATCAATGCTTATAGATTAGAAAGCCAAATCAACAAAATACAAGGTCAACCAGAAGAAGCCTTAGAAACGTTAACACGAAGCTTAGAAATCATACCCAACAACCCTATTCTTTTATATGACCGTGCCATGATAAACGAATCATTGGGTAAATTGGATCAAGTAGAACAAGATTTACTACAAGTAATTAAAGATGATCCCAATAATTTTGAGGCACTTAATGCATTGGGTTATTCACTTGCTGATCACGATTTAAAACTCGATGAAGCCTACGAATATATTAAAAGAGCCATTAATCTTGCACCAAACAATCCGGCCATAATAGATTCTTTGGCTGTCTCTTATACACATCTGACGCTGCCGACGATCTACTCTGTGTAGAT
>CAJXVJ010000309.1 GCA_913061105.1 uncultured Alcanivoracaceae bacterium
TTTTTGGCCCAACCATAACCTGATTGCCTTTGTAAATAACATTTTCCCATTTGATATCAATTTTTGGCGCTTTATTGTCAATAATCAAAGTATTGACAACATTGTGCTGTTGACTTTTACCATTTATAATTGAAATATTATGTATAGTTACCTCACCACTGGGTTCTAATATCATAAGGACATAATCGCCATTGTGTTTCAAATACAATTTTGATTCTATGTCTTTGAATACACCTCCGTCCAAGGCCCATTTCGATCCTAAATTGACTTGGATTTTATCAAAAATATTGGTAGTTGAATCAATTTCAAAACTACTTGAGTTAGCTTGTAAACTAATCGTTATTATAATGCAAAGTAGTATTTTCACTTTTTTCATAGATAGATTCCTGTGCTGATTGGATTCCCATGGTTTTGGCATTCCAATGAATTTTTTGTTGAGTGGCTTCAATAATTAAATCGGCAACAATACTGGCCGATTCAGGTCTTTTATCTGGGTCTTTATTTAATAGTGATTCTATGACTTCAAAGACTTGGTTGCTGCCTTGTGATCGAATTTCATTTGAAAATTTAATCTCTTTATGAATTGTATTCATATTTGTAATGTGTCGTTTCTTTTCCATTAATGGATTTTTTCCCAACAAGCATGTAGCAATGGTAACTCCCAAAGAAAACAAATCACTTCGGATACTGTACTCTCCTTTAAGCAGTGTTTCAGGAGCAATGTACCCAATAGTTCCTGTAATGTCATCTTTTTCAAGAGAACGGGTTAATATGGTAGTGCCAAAATCCGTTAATTTGATGTCGTCGTTTTGGCCCAATAATATGTTATCGGGTTTAATGTCTCTGTGGACGAACCCAGCTTTGTGAGCTGATTGAAGTCCCCTAGAAATAGCAATAATAATGGGCAATATCATAGATAATGTCAGTTTTCCATGTCGCTGTAAAACAGCGCCAAGGTTTTCACCATCAATAAACTCCATCGCAATAAATGCGGTGTTTTCAGTGGATATGACATCATAAATAGAAACAATGTTCCTATGAGAAAGTTTTGCTGCAGTAATGGCTTCTTGAACCAAAAATTGACTCATGTCTTCTCGTGTACCAAAAGAATGATCAGGATCAATTGGTAAAGTTTTGAGTGCCACATGTCTGTTTAACCTTGGATCTAAGCCTAAAAACACTGAGCTCATGCCACCTTTTCCTATAGGGCTGATGACTTGGTATCTGTCCACAAATACATTAGATAATGAGTTTCTGTCATTTATGTGTTTCGCAATGGATTCAAAGCTTTGTTCAAGAGCAGAAATCTCTGCTCCACTGAAACCTGAGTCACCACCAGCAATACCCATCAGTTCATTTTGCTTCGTAATTATTTTTCTTAATGGTTTGATCCAAGAATAATAAGCCAAAAGCACAAGTATTGCCATAATGACTACTGCAAATACAAATGATTTTTTAGCAGTTAATGCCATTTGTGTTGTTGACTCTTCGGCGAACTTTCTGGGTTGTTGGGAAACAATAAACCAATCTGAAAAAGGCACATTGGCCAAAGCCTCAATGGTCTTTTTATTATTAGAGTCATGAGATCTATTAGCAGAAGAAATGATATTTTGGTTTTTTAACTGTTGTTTCATGTTTTCGGATAAATCGACCATTGTATTACTTGACCCTTGGATTGTTTGACCTGAAGAATCAAGCATGTATAAATTTGCTGATTGCCCTAGAATACTGGGATCTAAAAACTTTTTAAAATCGATAGCAACCATCATCATAAGATAAACATTAGGCCTGGCCGTGGGTTTGTTTATTAAAAGAAGCTTTTGATAATTATGATCTACTAATTTAGTGGATGATTTTGTGTTGTTGCGCATTATTTCTGTTAGTTCATTTAGTTGACTTTCTTTTCTTTTGACTAATTGAATCATTTCAAAATCTTGGTCATCTGATACTAAATAAAGTCCCA
Source organism: uncultured Alcanivoracaceae bacterium (assembly GCA_913061105.1). Taxonomy (GTDB): domain Bacteria; phylum Pseudomonadota; class Gammaproteobacteria; order Xanthomonadales; family Marinicellaceae; genus NORP309. Next base: position 1,964 of record CAJXVJ010000309.1, read on the forward strand.
ATGACAAAAGGTCACTTTGTGATAAAAGAGTTGATTTTAATATTTTTGAAGATTCAGAGGAATCAGGTTCCAAATAAATGCCTTGGTTATTGCCCAATGATTCAGCTTGTTCTATAGATCGTTTGATTACACTACCAATTCTATCGGCTGTGGCTCTGGCAATAATCATATGAGATTTTTGCGTTTGATCAATAATGGCAATGTTGGAGCTTTTTATTTGGTACCAGGATAAAAGGAATGGGAGGGAACCAACCAAAAGGATGCTAAGTGTTACCCAAAATATCAGAGATCTGTTTTTCATTTATGGCACTATTATTTATTATTATTATTGGCTATTCTATATTAGCTTTTGCTTATGAATTGTGAATTAAGATAAAATTAACAATTGTTTTAACTTTTCGAATTCATTTCAGTTCTTGTTGGTATAGTAATATTTTTGAATAGTTAATGCTATTTTAACATTTATGAACAATAATTAATACATGCAAAAAAACACCACAGATAAATACTTGACAAACTACGCAGAAAGCGAAGCAAAAAATATTGCCAAAATAAAAGAAACCTACAAATATGTTGTTGTTATACCCATATGTAATGAGCGTGTAGATGTATTAAAGAGTATCTTTTTACAAATTAATAAGAACCAATCAGTGTTGGTGATATTAGTTGTAAACTCTCCTGCCAATCACGTAAAATCTTTTAAATGGTGTAAGCAAAATGCATTATTTATCAATAAGATAAAGAAAAATATTAATTTTAATTATAAATTATCAAACAATATTGAGTTAATTAAAACAGACGAATTTTTTGATACTATTATTGTTGATAGGAATAGCCAAGGGCGAAAAATTGATAAAGATCAGGGTGTTGGATTGGCCAGAAAAATAGGCTGTGATATTGCGTTAAAGTATTATAAAGAAGGCACTATTGAATGTCCTTTTGTGTTCTCTACTGATGCCGATGTCATTTTACCAGATGATTACTTTAAACATGTTAATGCATCAATGTCGGATTATTCAGCCATTGTTTTAGATTTTGAACATTTCAGTGATGATGCTTTATTAAAACAGTTGCAGTTTTATTATGATTTTAAGATTCGTTATTACCATGCAGGTATAACATATGCGGGCAGTAAATATGACTACATACCATTGGGTAGCACATTGATTGCCAGTTTTGATTGTTATGCAAAAGTTAGAGGTTTTCCGAAAAAAAATGCTGGTGAAGATTTTTATTTGTTGAATAAATTAGCAAAAATTAAACCTGTATTTTTTATGAAACACTGCAAACCCATAAAAATTAAATCACGTTTTTCGGACCGTGTTCCATTTGGTACGGGTCCTGCTCTTATGAAGATTAATGCACTTGATAATATTGATGGGTATTTGTATTATCACCCAAAAAGTTTTGATTTTTTAAAGCAATGGATAGATTTTTTGAATCAAATGTGGAGCGAGAATAAATTCAATATTGAACGACCGAAAAATGAAGAATTGTCCCTGTCTCTTATACACATCTGACGCTGCCGACGATCTACTCTGTGTAGA
>CAJXVJ010000310.1 GCA_913061105.1 uncultured Alcanivoracaceae bacterium
GTTTTACATTTAAAATCCAAACGCTGTACAGATGCATTAGAAAAAGACTTAGACCAAAATGACGGTCAAGGATGTTACAACACCAGTCGTGTCAAAGTTGCTCAACAAATAACTGATTGGCTGGATAAAAATCCTACAGACCAAAAAGCACAATCTACAATTATTATCGGCGATTTTAACTCTTACTTAAAAGAACACCCTTTATTAACATTTGCAAACAATGGATACAGTAACTTAAGTTATAAATATTTAGGAACTGACAATTGGACCAGTATTTTCAGAGGAGAAATTGGATCAATTGATCACATATTGGTCAATGAAAGTGCCAATAATGCTGCCAAAGGCATGACCCAATGGCACATCAATACGATCGTATCTGGCTGGTTTGATTACAATACAGAAGACTTGGCTAAATCAAAACCAAAACCCAGAAATTTTTATGATACCAGCCCTTTTGCTTCATCTGATCACGATATGGTGATTGCTGGGTTTAGTTTTGGCAATTAGTAGTAACAATTAGTAATTAGTAATTAGTAATTAGTAATTAGTAATTAGTAATTAGTAATTAGTAATTGTACTTTGAAACATTACTTCTCTGCTAATTCTTTCAATGCTTGATTCATTGTATCTAACATGGCCGGAACATTCTTCTTTACAGATCCTGACATAAGCGGTGCCATCATTCCTTTGAAAGTTTCTATATGGGTTAAATGCGTGCCAGTTTTAGTTTCTTTCAGTATAAAAATTTTGTCATTTGTAAAAACAAATTCAGTCATCATGTTTGCACGCCAGTGGAAGTAGCTTTGCTCTTTAAGCTCTGTGATTATTGGATTATAACTCGGACCATCCTTGCCTGCTTCTTCACTCATCATGGTTATATTGAGTACCGATCCAATGATGGATTCTCCTTGTGATGCATTGATAATTGGACTCCATTCTTGCCATTTATTTATGTCTACAATAATACTCCAGACTTTGGATGGTGGCGCTGAAATATTTATCTCAGTTTTAATTTCTTGTACCTTGCGCCCTTCGAATGCTAGGTAAGTTAGGCCAATGCCCAACACAACGAATAGTATTAATAGTATTTTTTTCATAGTTTAACTCATATTTTTATACTTTAATTGTACAATTTTAATTACACATTACACATTGTTTTTTGCTCTTGATCTTTAATTGTTAATTACTAATTACTAATTGAAAACTGTACATTATTAGTATTAATTTTCAACACGATTCAAAGCCAAAAACTCCTTCAGCGCATTCACAGTTTTGAAAGGATCTTCTTCCTGAGGAACATGGCCAAGGTCTTTGAAGCGTACCAATTGGCTGCCGATGATATCCTTGTGAAAGCGATCACTCAATTCAGGTGGAATCAAACGATCGAGATTGCCCCACATAATAAGTGTGGGTTGTTTAATCTCGGAAAACCTATTTGCATATTGGCCTGGTTGCATTTGACTGATGCGCTCAGCCAATGCTTGACGATTGCCAGATCGGGTGGTCAGCTCGAAATAGCGATCAATAACTTCAGCATTAGCCAATAATGGATCGCCATAAACATTTTCAATACTGCTTTCGACAACGAAACGAGGCAGCACTTTCTCCATGAGTTTGTTTAATACAGGAGTACCTGCGATTTTGAAACCAATAGGAATAGATTTAGGCTTGAACAGATAACCACTTGAATCAATTAATATGAGTTGATTGACACGTTCTGGATAAAGTAACGCTGTAGTCAATGCCACATTACCACCCAATGAATTTCCTGCAATTACTGAATTATCCACTTGCAGATGATCGAGAACCGCTATGACAATACGCGTATAATTTTCAATGGTGTAATTGTTATCAGGAGATGGGCCTGTGAGTCCAAAACCTGGCATATCAAAACGTATAACTCGACGATCATTTTTTAAAGCATCAACCCATCCATCCCACGTATGCAGTGATGCACTTGTGCCGTGCAATAGTAATATCGGAGAAGGATCGTCGCGTGGCCCCTCATCCCTTAGATGCACCTGCATACCAGAAATCTCAACAAACTGAGACGGCGATTGCGCCCAACGCGCTTTTAGTTCATCTACTGAACGGTCCGGTACCCAATAGACAATAATGAATAAAGTGATCACTACAACGAGCAACAAAAGCAACCAGCCAATTATTTTAAATACTCTTTTCATTCTATTCTATTGTGCCTTATCTTTTTTGTTAATGTGCTTTCATTTTATCACAGTGTTTCATATTCTGTAAGATGGGTACCCACAAGGGGCACACAGTACGGAGTTTTAAAATAAATGTACGGCGCAACCCTTGTGGCTGCCCTATTATTAATTGCTAATTGTTAATTACTAATTACTAATTACTAATTACTAATTGTTATTTACTAATTGTTATTTACTAATTGTTATTTGCTAATTGACTTCGACTTCCACAAAGAATCATGGAATTAAATCAAGAAAACAGTGACTTCAAGCACATAAAATGACTGAAATATAATGTTAAAATAAAATTTATAACAACCAGTGTTTTTCAAATAGATACAGTCACTCAATTTACTCTTTAAAATAAACGCGAACGAGATATATAAATGAAAAAACCAATATTAAAAAAATATGCACCAGCACTTTGGATTCTCTCTGGAGCACTAATGCTGCTACCTAGCCTTTTGAACTCGTCAAATAACCATACAATAACTGGTGTCGGCATCATGTTTATAATTTTTGGTATTGTATTTTCTCAGAGAAAGAAAACAGACACAATCACATCCAAAAAATCCTAATCACAGACCTCAATAGAGTATTAAAAATAATCTGGTTTTAATACCATTAATATCGGTGCTGAATTCACAACATTCACACGAAAGAAATAAGTATGAAATCTTTATACTTTACAATTTAAATATAGAATAAATTATATGAACAATGTCACATTAACAGAAAAAATAGGCTTTATTTTAGTATTACTTATGATTATATTACAGGGTTTTTACGGCATATTTGCTTTAATTGACCCATCTGCATTTTCAATTGTAAGAGGAACTGAACTATTTTCAGCTATGGATAGTGATTGGGTTAAAATATATGGCTCTCGCACACTATTCATCACCTTAATATTAGGATATCTTTTATACAAAAGAAATTACTTAATTTTAATGTGGGGTGCTTTGTTTGGGGTTGTTATGCCAATCACAGATGCCTATCTTGCCTATGAAGCGCAAGCACCATTAAAAATCGTAATTAAGCATGTGGCTACAATTGTCTATTTGTTAGTGGTATTCTTTGTTTTGAAAAAAGTTGTCGCTCAAAAATCTAACAAAGATTAATAATTGGCGAAATAATATTTAAAAAGTTATTGCGAATGAGGCACGGCTGAGGCCTTCAATTTGGATCATGGAACTCCATGAGATTGCCATCTCGTTAAAGCACCTCAAAATCAAGAGTATAAATAGCTCTAGATTTTTAATTGCTAATTACATGACTGTATATTCC
>CAJXVJ010000311.1 GCA_913061105.1 uncultured Alcanivoracaceae bacterium
AGAGTAGATCGTCGGCAGCGTCAGATGTGTATAAGAGACAGGGCCATGGTGGTAAAACCTACCACCAAGTTAAAATGACTTTTGAAAAACCTCCTATCATAGGAAAAAGTGCATTAGATTATTTTATTTTATACATTGATCCAGACTCAAATCTATTGGTTGGTTACCAGTATGCAGTGGGTAACCGCGCCTTGTTAAAATCACTGGGACAACCACCTGAAAGAAAACTATTTGGACCATTGTGGCGGGTTATCACCAAACACCAAACCGTAGACGGATTGGTGTTTCCTGCGGCATTTAGAACCATGCCTGAAGCCGATGAACGCATTGTTGGAAATCACATTATTACGCATGTTGATGTGAAAACACCTTTTGACTTTTCAAAAGTGAAAAAGCCAAGCACAGCCGTAATTGATGATGTAAACAACAGGTAATCCATAATGAATAATGTCTTACTATCTATCGTATCTTTGTGTTTTAGCCAGTGCATATTTGCACAATCAGTACAACTTTCTAAAGTGCTTGAAAAACATCAATATACAATATTACAAATGGAAAAATTAAATACTGGGCACCAAGTAGTTTCCACAGAGATAAATGGAGAAAAGGGTTTGTTTGTCGTTGATACAGGAGCGATAACTATCATACATGATGACTTATTAAAAAAATATCATCTGACAAAAGCATCAAAAACTCACTCAGTTGCAGCAGCGGGTGCTGGAGGACTAATTAATGTTGATTTTTTCCCGATAAGCAGTCTTGTTATTTCAGATTATGATGTTAGTATAATAAAGATTGGAGCAACAGATCTTACTGCCATTACTACAGGTTTGTATAATGCTAATGGCAAATATATTGACGGCATTATAGGCCAAGATATTCTGATGCCACATGGGGCTGTAATAAACTTTAAAACCAATAAATTGTTTTTAAAAGGTTTTGTGCCGATAAAAAACCAATCAAAAGTCAGCAATAAATCAGTCAATATAGATGATTTAATGATAAAACATAAATATGAAGCCATTAAATTGAATGCAATCGTATTTGATGATTTAGATTTGACTTTTTTCACCGTTAATATACAAATAAATGGGGTCAATGGTATGTTTATTATAGATTCTGGTGCTGGGCGTAGCTTCATTCACAAAAAAAATCTTGAAAACTTTTCTATCTCTGTTTCTAAGAATTCCAATACTGAAACAAGTTCTGGTGCGGGCGGTTCATTTAATATTGGTTCAATAGTACTGCCACATTTATTCATAGATCAAACCCAAATAGGCAAGCAATCCGTTTATTCAGTAGATTTATCGGCTTTGATTGGGTTTATTAAAGACCAAAAAGGAGTGGTCATAGATGGTTTGTTGGGACAAGATATATTGAGTCGTTATTCAGGCATATTAAACACCTCAGATAACAAGCTATATCTAAAATTAAATTTTTAACATTTATTACAGGTATTTATATTCAATGATTCGAAATTCATGAAATTTAAATTAGGTTGGAATGCGGTATAATTCAAGGTACAATTAAAGTATTCAAATCTGATTATATAGTTATGAAAAAACCCCTATTTCAAGCAACTAATATTGTTCATTCTGGCCTGGGTAAAAGCGAAAATGGAGAGCCATTTATGCCAGGCCCTGTTTTTGCTAGTACTTTTCATTTATCAGGCGGTACTGACAATAAAACGCATCAATATGCTCGATATGATCATCCAACATGGGATGTATTAGAAAGGGCAATTGGTGATTTAGAACATGGTAAAACATTGATATTTCCATCAGGTATGGCTGCAGCTGCAGCTGTTATGACAGCTGTTTTACAAAAAGGTCAGACACTTTTATTGCCCAGTGACGGTTATCATACTACACGATCTTATGCCGAAACAATTCTAAAAAAATTTGGAGTTGATGTCATCACTTTCCCAACAAAGGAGATTGCAAATGCAGATTTTACGCAGATAGATTTGGTGTTTTTAGAAACACCCAGTAACCCAATGTTGGATGTGATTGATATAAAAAAACTGGCAGAAAAAATTCATAATAGCGGGGGTTTACTGGCCATAGACAACACAACTCTTACGCCACATGGTCAACAACCTTTATTGTTGGGAGCAGATATTTCCATGTGTTCAGACACCAAGGCCATGAATGGTCACAGTGATGTGCTGATGGGACATGTGGCAACAAATAATCCGGATCTTTATGATTCGATGTTAAATTGGAGAAAGTTATCCGGCAGTATCAGCGGGCCAATGGAAACTTGGCTATTGCAAAGAGGCTTATCTAGTTTAGATATGCGCTTAGAAAGAATGGTCAATAATGCAAATGAAATTGCAAGGTTTTTACAGTCGCATAAATCAGTGCTGTCAATAAGATACCCTGGGTTACCTGATGACCCATCATATTCGATTGCTCAAAACCAAATGAAACACGCAGGGTTTGTTATCAGCTTTGATCTAGGAACCAAACAAAATGCTGATAAATTTTTACAAAATACCCTGTTTATTTATGAGGCCACCAGTTTTGGTGGTATGCACACCATGGCAGAACGTCGAGCGCGTTGGGGTGCTGACGATTTGCCAGAAGGGTTAATCCGATTAAGTGTGGGCTGTGAAAATGTAAAAGACATTATTCATGATATATCACAGGCATTATCTCATATAGGATAATAAATGAGGTGAAAGATAAAGTGTGTTAAGACATGCAAAACTATATTGATAACAGTTAAAAAATTGTTGCTAAAAAAGCATTTTATTAATTCTTGATAGACTAGATCTGAATTTTGATGTAACCTTATCTGTCCTATAAAATCAAAATAAAAACTATGAAATTAATAAAAATGTTTATAGCCTCAATTATTGTCATCAACACTAGTTATGCATCTGAGTTTAATTGTATTGAAATAAATCTTTTCACTGTTGATAGAGACGATATTTCATCAAGGGCATTGGCTCGAGCAGCTTCGATTCCAGAAGAGACGCTTAATCTATTACAAGTTTATGTTAGGAATGAGTTAAACATAGATAAAAATGGATTGAAAGCAGTTAAAGGTGGAGAGGCTTCTTGTGAAGATCCAAAAACAGCACTAGTTCTTGATGGATTAATAACTGATTATAAAAAAGGCAGTCAAGTCATGAGATATATGGTTGGGTTTGGAGCGGGTAAACAAAAAATACAAATAGAAGCTGTTTTGATAAACAAAGACACCAATAAAGTCATTAAAAAGGACCGCGTAGTAGATAGAAAAATTGGTGGTTTAATCGGCGGTAGCAATGATAAGGGAAAACGTGATTTCGCAGAAAAAATAAACAATTTTGTTCGTACCGGCCTAGGAATGAAAAAATCAAAGCTATAGTATATTAGATCTGAAAACACCTAAACTTAATTATGAAACTCTCATAATGGCTGTCTCTTATACACATCTGACGCTGCCGACGATCTACTCTGTGTAGA
>CAJXVJ010000312.1 GCA_913061105.1 uncultured Alcanivoracaceae bacterium
TATAACTCTCTTTAATTTATAGGCATAAAGTCATATTTCCATCTAATTATTTTTAATTCATGAATAAAATCTTGACAATTTTTTTTGGTGTATGTACTGTACCACTACAAATGGTACACCACAGTAATTAAAAGATAAATTATGATAAAAATTGTAACCGGGGACGCTCGGCCGATATTTAAACAAATAGTTGATGGCATTCGAATGCAGATCATGACAGGGCAACTGCAGGTGGGTTCAAAGCTCCCAAGTGTACGTGGTTTGTCTATGCAACTGACGGTTAACACCAATACAGTGGCGAAAGCCTATTCTGAATTGCTTTCAAACGGATTGGTTGAATCACGTAAAGGCTTGGGCTTATTTGTGATTCAACCCAAACAGATACTCAGTGATCAAGAGCGACAACAAAGACTTGAGAAAGCAGTTGAAGCCTTAATTCATGAAACCATCGGGCTGAGTTTTAGCCACGATGACATCTTGCAAATGGTTAAATTGAAGTTTACAGATTTGCCTGATGGGAATACAGACTAACACAGGTGAAAATATGTCAAAATATATTATAGAAACTCAAAATTTATCTATGCAATTTGGTTCAAAACTTGCATTGAACAATCTTAATTTAAAGATTGAAGCAGGTGGTATTCATTCGATTGTTGGTAGTAATGGAGCCGGAAAATCCACATTATTTAAACTGTTATTAGGTGTTATTACACCATCAGTAGGTGAAAGTTTTATCTTGGGTAACAACAGTCAAAAACTCGGTCCAAAAGACCGAGGAAACATTGGTTTTGTGAATGAGGAACACACTTTGCCAGATTGGATGCAAGTGGCAAAATTAATTGATATGGAAAAAAGTTTTTATGCCAATTGGAATGATGCCATTTATAAACAAGTCATTGGAAACTTTAATGTCTCTCATGATCAAAAAATCAGTGAATTATCAAGAGGGGAACGTGCGGGTGTTAATTTGGCCTGTGCATTGGCAAAGCGTCCACAAGTCTTAATACTTGACGAACCGACTCTGGGCCTTGATGTGGTGGCCAAACAGGCATTTCTAGAGTCATTATTGTTTACTGAAAAAAATGACGATTGTACCGTTATTTATTGTTCTCATCAAATGGACGAAATAGAACGGGTGGCAGATCAACTGATTGTGATGGAACAAGGAGAGTTAGTCAATTCATCAACACCTGAAGTTTTTTGCCAACGCATCCATTATTGGGTGGTGGATTTTCCTGGCAAAAGCCCACATTCGGATCAAATTCCTGGTTTCTTACAACAAAGAAACATTGAAGGAGAAATTCATTACATGGTGATTGATCAAGATTTAAGTTTAAAAGATGTTTTTATTAAATTAGGCGCAAGCAGTGCCTTTCAATCAGAAGTCAGTTTACAACAAGCTGTGAATGGGTTTTTGTCAAGAAATCACCACAAGCCTGAAGCAGAGAACCAAAATGTTTAAGTTGATGGTGAGTGAATGGTTACGGATTAAAAAGACCGTCATTATTACAGTCTTATTGCATCTTTTTGTATTGGCATTTCTGATTCAATTTGGTTTGTTTATTAGCTACGAAATTGGTTTCAAAATCGTCATGGTTTTACTGTATGGCAGTTGTGGCTATTTATTTGGCATAACCCAACTAAAAAAATACACACAAGGCAGCCAATGGACATATTTCATCAATCGCCCCATTAATGTAAAAAAAGTTTATCTTGCACTATTTTTCACAACTGTATTAGCCATAATTATTGCCATAGTTGTGCCTTATCTTATTGTGATACTGATCTTAGATTTTTGGAAAATAGAAATCATTGATTGGCGTTATTATCAACAATTGAGTTATCTGTTTGGCATGACGTTAAGCTTTTATTTACTGGCTTGTTTTACCGTTTTGATGAATAGAAAATCAGTACACTTGCTAATAATGGTAACCCTGCTGCCTCTGATCAGTTTAAATGTAGGTGGTTCGGTTTATTGGTTGTTGTTGGTCGTCGTAATGTATTTGTTTTTAATGGTCATATCAGCTGTTAAAGTAAATTTAAATGAGATGCCTAAAGGGTTATTGTTTCAATTGACTACGGCAACTGCCTACCAATATGCATTGTACTTTATTCTTGTCTCGCTGTTTTTTGTTTCCAATCAAATTGTTTCGGATATTAAATACAGAACTTCAGAATCTTCAAAAGTAGGGTTGTTAGAAAGCCTAAGCTTCAAAGAATTGACTTACATGAAATATCAAGATGCGCTGGTATCAAGTTTACATACAAAAGATGGGCGTTACAGCGAATTAATTGAGGAAGTTAAACTTAGTGATACCACAAGAATAAGGAAACGTGTTTGGTTTCACCCGATTACACAACAATTGCCTTTTATCGATGAGAATAAAACGGTTATATTTGATGCTGACAATAATATTAATTGGCAGTTTAGTCATGATCTTATGATGTTCATTGGTAAAGATGTTATCAAAAAAACAACAATAGGTTATTTGGGGCCCAATCAATTATTTACCCAGCTTAAAAATGTGACTCAAGAAGATGTATTTAAAACCGTTCCATGGGTTGAGAACGATCAAATTGTAGTGAAAAACAAAGTTTACCAATACCAAAGCAACCTAAAATCATTTCGTTTGTTGTTTAGCACAAATGCAGATGAATATTTATTAAACGGTTTGCAGCACAATGGATCTGTTAAAGCCATTATTACCACTAAAACTTTGTATCTATTTGATAGCATTAATTATGACAATGAGGAATTACCATTACAAGCACAAGTTATTATGCCTTTACCTGATGATTATAATAATCTGTGGGACATACAAATAACTGAAGTTATCGATCGGTTTATATTGACCTTACTTTATGGAAAATCATCCCGCCATGATGTTTATGATGCAAAGCATCTGAGTTATGAAATAACATTAGCGAGCAAAATTAATCAACTGAATCAAAGAGATTTAACACAAAATCCAACTTTGTTAATTAAAGATTTAGATTATATGATTTCTCCTGCTTGGAAATTAGGCTTGGAATATTTTCCAACCCATCCAGCAAGAGACCGATATTTAGATCAAAGACCACAAACCAGGAGCTTGTCGAATACGACTAAAATAATTCTAATCATATTGGCTTTGTTATATTTTATTATTACTTTGTTTTTAACAAAAAATAGGGAAGCTAATGGGTTGAAAAAATGGTCTTGGGCTATTTTTAACACTGTTCTTGGTCTACCAGGAGTATTCTCATTCATGTTGTTGAATCCTAAAAAAACTAAATTGTTAAATCAGGGAATAAACAGAGGAGATAACAATGTTTGAGTTATATAAAAATGAAATTAAAAGATTAAAATTTTGGATTTTTATTCCTGCTTTTATCTATTTATTATCTGTCTCTTATACACATCTCCGAGCCCACGAGACAGGCAGAAATCT
>CAJXVJ010000313.1 GCA_913061105.1 uncultured Alcanivoracaceae bacterium
ATATTATTACAGATTTAAAAGAAAATGGAAAGCCCGATTAAACATGCGCATGGCATGAAAACATGAGCTTTTCTAATTTTTTTGGCTCAAAGTGACGCCATTGGTCCTCTTCTTGGGCCAATCTATCAGCGATGACCCACATTACAAAAGGATGATGGCCTAAACCGCAATGGCTACTACTGACTTCTATGTTTTGTGTGGTTGCATCTTGTATTTCAAGACAACATTCCCAGGCTGTAACACCATCAGATTTTGAATAAATAGAAGTAGTAGGCACCGGCGGTGCAACCTTCATGTTTTTTCGCAAATCTTTGCACATGTCTTTAAATTTATAACCACTGGTTTTTTGGAATAGCTTACTGGCATGATTAGACTTGAGGCTGCCATTAAATGGACTACCCAAAGTAATTACTTGGCGCGTCATTTCAGGGCGCATTTTTGCCAATTCCCTGGCATAAACACCACCTAAACTCCATCCAATAATGCTGACTTTTTTTTCGTGTTTATGGTAAATGTCTTCCAATCGGGCAATCACTTCAGGACCACACCCTTTCTCTGGGTGACTTTGTTTGCCCATGTTTCTGCCCAATTTCCAACCATAAGATTTGTAACCTCGGCTTTTTAAAAATGTGCGCAATAGTTTTGTAGAAAAATCACTGGCCAAAAAACCAGGCATCACCAATACAGGATGACCATCTCCTTTAGGTGTGGTTTGCAATAAGGGGTAACTCATGGCAAATGAACCTGCTTCGAAAAACAAACGCGCTTCGAGTGCTATTTTTAATAACGATGGTCTTTTTATTCTTCTTTGTACAGGGTGATCTTGATTCAATTGCTTGGCTTGACTCATGCTTTATTATTTCTCACTTTCGGTATTATTTATCACACATTGTTCTAATTGATTTGCTGACTCACGAAGGTATTTAGTAAACAAATCTACATCAGGCATAATATTGTGTGCTGTCGTTGGACTGAATGATAGTACACCATTATAGCTTAAAACTGGAATAATCAAGCCCATTCCGTCAAAAATTGGTGCCATGCCCATATTCGCCAACATCAACTTACCATTCATATAAAGCGGCACTTGTGGCCCAGGAACATTTGTGATCACAAGGTTAAAAAGTGGCCTGTGTAGGTTACTTACTTGCATTCGCGTGTATAAACGTGTTGCTTGAGCTCCCAAGGCAAAAGGAATAAATTCAGCATAATCAGTCATTTGCTTTGCGCCTATTGCATCTTGATAGGCTTTTCCTCTTTGCGTATTTTTGTGTAACTGACGTAATTGGTCAATTGGATCATCAAGATTTGTGGGCAATTGAATTAACATCGCAGATACTTGATTGCCCATGTCTTTGCCTTGACTCTTGTTTCGGGTATTAACTGGCACCATGGCAACCAAAGGTTTTTCAGGTAATTCATCTTTTTCAAGCAAATAGCGGCGCAAAGCACCTGTGCATATTGCCATAACCACATCATTAAGAGTGGCTCCATCAACAGCCTGTCGTAATGCTTTAACACGATCAAGAGACAACAAAGCTGAATTCCATTTCCTTCTAGATGATACAGGTTTATTTAAAATGGTTGTCGGTGCATTAAATACAGTTCTAGGCACTTCACTGGCTTCAACTCTAGAAATTTTACCAGCAGCCAAGGATGATTTAGCCGTTTGCAATAATAGACCAGGTAATTTAAATGGGCTTTTAATCAAGTTGACATAACTATTGGCCAATAACTTAACATTACCAGGAATGGGCTCAACCTCACGTTTAACTGGTGGTGGAATTTTCCTTGGCTCAGGTGATATATCAAATAACAACCCCATTATTTCAGCACCCGATGCGCCATCAATGGCGGCATGGTGAATTTTACTTATAATCGCAACAGAACCCTTTTCAACTTGGGGAATTGAATCCAGTCCTTCAACAAAAATAAACTCCCATAATGGCCTGTTCCTGTCCAGTGGAATACTGATCATTTTAGAGGTCAGTTTGCGTAGTGCTTTCCAATCACCTGGTTTTGGCAAAGCCATGTGTTGCAAATTCAAATTTATATCGAAATCAGGATCATCTACCCAGGATGGGTTGCCTAATCCCAAAGGAACATTCACCAATCGTTGCAATAATCTAGGAGCCAAATGTAACCTCTCAGATAAGAAGTCACGAAATTCATCAAATGACAAACTGCCACTATACACATTCAAGCTTCCTACATGCATTGGTGTATTGGCTGTTTCTAAATAAAGAAAAGAAGAATCTAATCCTGATAATGGCTGCATTGATAAACTCAATTACTAAAGAGCTATATAGTTTACATTAACTAAGTAATTTTTCAACACATGGTTTAATTCTATTATCCAACAACCATATAAGAAGTAAAAAATAAAAACATGCGATAAATCAGCAATGTGTAATAAACACAACCAGTCATAAGCATAGACTTAACAAACAATATGCCTTTATGTTCATCATATATGCGCACAAATGATAAATACAGATACAACCAAAATAACATAAACAAAGTCAATGTAAGAATTAATTCATGACGATTTCCTATTACATTAACAAGACTGGATTGATTCAAAAGAGATAAAACATACTGAACCAATGGCATGGCTAAGATGGTTATTAATAATAGAAATGCCATAAAATGTGCTGAATAAACAACATGCCGCACTACTTTTATCTTCTTATTAAAAAACAACGGCATTAAAAAAAGCGTTAATATTGGAATAAAAACAAAAATCAAAGTTTTAGATTGTGTCACTGCAACCCGATTAAATGCAGTTTCGTATTCTTTATAGGATTGACCCGAAGATAGTAGCTTGGTTTCAATCATCTCTGCCGCAATTTCCTGATGAATAAAATTTGCTGAGTTAATGTGGTACTTCAATGGCGTTGTGAAAGTTGCCTGGTTAAAAACACCGGTTATAAAAAAGTAGATAATATTAGCAAAGATAAATACTTGAAACGGTGTTAGTCTAGACTTCCTAATTCCAGCAAAGTAATCAATGGTCAATTGACCAGGTCGAAAAATCAACAATCGAAAACTCTTAATAAATTTATTATCAACTTCAGTAATTGAAGAAAACAACTGTTTAAACAATTCATCAAAAGATGAGTCTACATTTGTCAGCTTTTGTTCACCACAATTCGAACAATAATTATCCTGCCATTTATGTTGACAATTAGGGCAAGTAATTTTGTTTTTTTTGGGTTTCATAATTGGCAATCTATCATTTACATAATTTTTATGCAATATTAGAGTGTGACAGAATTGCAAAAACCACTCACTTTTTCCTTAGTAGGTTGGTGATATTAGGTTCAATTTAGTTATTAGCAACTATTAACCTTGTTTTAATTGTACAATATTCATTACCTGTCTCTTATACACATCTCCGAGCCCACGAGACAGGCAGAAATCTCG
>CAJXVJ010000314.1 GCA_913061105.1 uncultured Alcanivoracaceae bacterium
CACAGAGTAGATCGTCGGCAGCGTCAGATGTGTATAAGAGACAGTTCTTTTATTAATCATAGGGATTTGATATGTTTAAACTCGCCAATAATTGAATTTCAATCGATTCCATTTCATCCGCTTCATCATCATTGATGTGATCATACCCCAATAAATGTAGACAACCATGAATGGTTAAGTGAGCCCAATGACTGATAACATCTTTGTTTTGTTCTTGGGCTTCAAAATCTACAACTTCAGCACAAATGGCCAAATCACCGATTAATATTTCTTCAACAAATTCAGGTAAGTCCAATGGAAAGGACAATACATTGGTGGGTTTATTTTTATTGCGATATGTTTCGTTAAGCTCTTGTGAAGTGCTTTTGTTCACTATTTCAATACTGACTTGAAATTCATCATTATGAAAATCATTGACGGCCTTAACCCAAGTAGAGAATTGAGACAAACTCGGTACATTTAAGCCTGTCTCATTATTTAGAAGAACATTATTAAGTGGATGAGTTTCTGCTGTCATCGTTTGCTTCATAAGCATTGATTATTTTTTGTACCAAATTATGTCGCACCACATCTTTAGATTCAAACCAACTAAAACTAAGGTCCTTGACCTTTTTGAGGACTTCTATGGCGTGTTTTAGACCTGATGTCTCTCCTTTCCTTAAATCCACTTGAGTAATATCACCTGTGATGACTACTGTTGTACCAAACCCTGTTCTGGTTAAAAACATTTTCATTTGTTCAACTGTGGTATTTTGCGCCTCGTCTAATATCACAAATGCATTATTGAGTGTACGTCCTCGCATAAATGCCAATGGTGCTACTTCGATGATATTTTTTTCCATCATGCGTTCAACTTTTTCAACACCCAACATTTCATATAGCGCATCATAAAGAGGTCGCAAATAAGGATCGACTTTATCAGATAAGTCTCCAGGCAAGAAACCCAAACGTTCTCCAGCTTCAACAGCAGGTCTGACCAAAATGATTCTTTGAACTTCTTGATTTAGTATGGCCTCTACAGCACAGGCAACAGCCAAATAAGTTTTACCAGTTCCAGCTGGTCCCACACCAAAATTTATGTCGTGAGTGACAATGTTATGTAAATAGAGTTTTTGATTGGGTGAACGTCCAGTAATGACACCTTTTCTGGTTTGTATTCTAACTTCTTCAGCATCAACACACTCATCAGTTGCTTCGTAGTTACCTTGAAGAATAATATGGGTCATTTCTAAATTTAAGGTCTCTGTTTGCGCTTCATCAATCATTAATTGTAAAGCATTATTGACCATTTCAATGTTTTCTTCGGTTCCTTCTACTTGTAGTTGATTGCCTCTGGCATTTATTTTCGTGTGGGTTGAATTGGCCAGCAGTTTTAAGTGTTCGTCCTGTTGACCGTAGAGGTTGGCTATAACCCCATTACTGACTTCTTCAATTGAGATGACTTTTTTTATTAGTGTTTTAGTTGTCATTGATAATAATTTTTCCTTTAAGAGAATTTCTGTTTGCTTCGGTTATTTCAACATCAATCAGTTGGCCAATGAGTCTATGATTGCCATCAAAATTAACAATGCGGTTATTTTCAGTTCTTGCTGCCAATTGATTGACATCCTTTTTTGATGTGCCTTCAACCAATACACTCTGGACTGTACCTATCATTTCTTGAGAAACTTCAGAAGCAAAACCATTGATGGTTTCCTGTAATCTATATAATCTTTGTTTTTTAACAGACATTGGGATTTCATCTTCAATATTGGCAGCAGGTGTACCTGGACGTTTTGAATAGATAAAACTAAAACTTTGATCAAATTTAATGTCTTCAATCAGTTTCATGGTTGCTTCAAAATCTTTATCTGTCTCACCAGGAAATCCAACAATGAAATCAGAAGAAAGGCTAATATTCGGTCTTACTGCACGTAATTTTCTTATCTTTTGTTTGTATTCAATCGCTGTATGGCCGCGTTTCATGGCAGAAAGGATTCTGTCTGATCCACTTTGTACTGGTAAATGCAAATAATCAGCTAACTCTGGAACTTGTGCATAGGCTTCAATTAATGCATCTGTAAATTCCACAGGATGAGAAGTGGTATAACGAATTCGGTCTATGCCATCAATGGCTGCCACATAATGAATCAAATGAGCTAAATCAACAACATCACCATTGTGAGTTTCACCGCGATATGAATTTACATTTTGTCCCAATAAATTAATTTCTCTAACGCCTTGAAGCGCCAATTGCATAACCTCTGCTAATACTCCATCCAATGGTCTAGAAACTTCTTCACCTCGTGTATATGGAACAACACAGAAAGTACAATATTTACTGCACCCTTCCATTATTGAAACAAATGCTGATGGGCCATCTTTTCTGGGTTCAGGCAAATTATCAAACTTTTCTATTTCAGGAAAGCTGATGTCCATTTGTGGCTTTTTCTCAGTATTAACTGCTTGAAGCATACCAGGTAATCTGTGTAATGTTTGTGGCCCGAAAACCATATCAACATAAGGTGCACGTTTGAGAATAGTATCACCTTCTTGAGAGGCCACACATCCACCAACACCAATAACTAAATCTGGATTTTTTTCTTTTAGTTTTCGCCATCTTCCTAGTTGAGAAAAAACTTTTTCTTGTGCTTTTTCTCTGATAGAGCAAGTATTCAGCAATATTACATCTGCATCTTCTTCTTTATCAGTCATTTCTAAATCATGGGTATCAACCAAAACATCAAGCATCTTTGATGAATCGTATTCATTCATTTGACAGCCATGAGTTCTTATAAAGATTTTTCCTTTTGTTTTTACTGACATATTCTTTGTTAGTTTATTTTTTGTATTAATTTTACGATAATTTCGGCTGTTACGCCCCATATTGTGTGGTTTTCATGTGGATAAACGTAATAATTTACATTTTTACCTTTGTATTCTGCACTGCGTTGTTCTAGATTTTCTTGTTGCATAAAATAATCTAAAGGCACTGAAAACACTTCTGAAACTTCATCTTTGTTTTCTATGATTTCGAAACCATCTTTTAAAATGGCAACAAATGGTGTGACATAGAAACCAGATATTGTTTTCACATCATCCAAATATCCAACGACATCGATAAAATCAGCAGTGATCCCTATTTCTTCTTCTGTTTCCCGAATCGCTGCTTGTCTTATGGTAATGTCTGATTCATCAAACCCTCCACCCGGAAAACTGACTTGCCCAGAATGGTGTTTTAATTGTTCAGATCTTTTGGTTAATAAGACATGTACTTCATCATTAACCCAATGCAAAGGGATCAAAACTGCAGCTGGACGAAATTTATCATGACCAGAAGCTTGCCAAATTTCAGTTGGCAATAATTCAGTTTTTAGCACTGATTTCAGGCTAAGATATAAATCTGTCTCTTATACACATCTCCGAGCCCA
>CAJXVJ010000315.1 GCA_913061105.1 uncultured Alcanivoracaceae bacterium
ACGAGATTTCTGCCTGTCTCGTGGGCTCGGAGATGTGTATAAGAGACAGAGCTAGGGGGCTATATACATTATGTTTCTTATTTAGAAAAACAATATATTCATTTCCTATTCCATGACCAAAATAATAACCAAATTCAATTAACTGATTTACTTTAGAGTTCTTCAATGAATTAATAACCTTACCTTGATATTTTGCTCCGCATGGAAAATTAGTACCATTGATTGTCTCTCCTGACTCAATTCTAACTATAGCCACAACATCTGCTTGTTGATATAATTTGGTTATTCTTATTTGTGGTACTGTTGTTGAATGTCCTATTGATGATATTAGAATTATTATTGCAACAATTAAATATTTTATCATTTTAAGTATCTTTTTAGAGTAGAAGTAATATTGTTGTTTTCTGAAAAAAATCAATTGAAAATTTTCACTAATCTAACTTTTTTAGACTTAAAAGGTCAATACCTTTATTTTAGGAAGAGACAAGTATTACGAATATTAATAATAAAGGGTAGTGATCCATTAATTTTATAAAGATTCATTTATACATCAACAAATTCATTTTTTCAAGCACTGACCTTGAGCACTTATGCGGCAATCTAAACCAAATAACAGATACCGTCATTCCTGCGAAGGCGGCTCGCCTGCATTTCATATTAAGAAAATAAATAATTTTGAATCATGAACTAGTGACCTGACCCGTATGATTTGACCTTAGCTTTGGCTTTGTTGATTTCTTTTATAAGTGACTGACCATTATATTAGTCACTATATTTTTTTCAAAACATTCAAATTTTGATTGATTGATAGATAGAAATCTTATAATATTATTTATCACAAGGGCAAGGGGAACAATCGATGAAATTCAAAACTTTAATCACTTTATCAATAATGGTGTTTGGCAATTTATCTACAGCCCAAGCAGATGTCATTTTCTATTCCGGTTTTGAGTATTTGATTAAACTCAACGACACAGGCAGGACAATTGCTGGAAATTTTCCGGATCATAATAATTTTGTCGATTGCAACAGCGATATCCAGGCACCTCAAGATTGTCACCTGGGGCGTGATGTAACACACCCCGATAACTCTGATGGTTATGCCGGTTTTAGTTTTACCAAACTGGATGCCAGTGGCAATCCATTAGCAGACCAAAGTGCAGATTATGAGACCACACCCTGGGCATGCGTACAAGACAATGTCACAGGTCTCGTTTGGGAAGTTAAGACCTTAGATGACGGGTTACACCACGCAGAGCACACATACACCTGGTACGACACTGATAATACAACCAATGGTGGTAACCCAGGCTGGCCTGATGGGCAAAATAATGGAACTGCCGATGGTGGTAACATATGCTATGGCTACAATGCGGCAGACCCCGCTACTTTTTGTAATACAGAGGCATACACTGCCAGAGTCAATGCCCAAGGTCTATGTGGTCAAACGGAGTGGCGACTACCGGATGTCAATGAGCTGGATTCAATAAATCTTTACCGTAAATCTGGGCTTTTTGACGACGGCTCACCGAACACAAGGAACCCGCCCATAGACATGAATTATTTTCCTAACACAGTAGGAGGAATAACAAACCACCTCGAATGGATTGATTGGATGTATTGGGCTTCCACGCCAAGCTTTAACAGCTATGTAAGCGGTGTGACCCAAGCATGGACATTTGATTACTATGAAGGTTATAGTAGAACATGGGATTCTAACCATAAGTTTTATGTGAGATTGGTTCGAGGCGGACAGTGAGAACGCCGAAGGCGTTCAGGACACCATACTAGAATAACAGACAAAAAAATGGAGAAAAACATGACTATAAAAACAATTACAACCATCGCCATCTTAATCGCAGGCGCTGTCAATGCCCAACAGTCTATCAATCCTAATATGAAACATAACTGGGAAGACAGCAGATACACGATCAATGGCGATGGTACCGTCACCGACAAGAAAACCAATCTTATGTGGAAAAGGTGTGAAGAAGGTTCAAGTGGTTCGGACTGCATGACTGGAACAGCAGCTGAATATAACTGGCGAGAGGCACTGGAATTGGTCAATGGTCATTCATTTGCCACCTACAGTGATTGGCGTCTGCCCAATATTAAGGAATTGAGAACCATAGTCGCTTTTGACCGTAATAACCCTGCCTTGAATAGTACTGCTTTTCCTAACCTACCAGAAAATACTTCTCACCATGTTTGGAGTTCCACACCCACCTGGTTGATACATGATGGATTCGCTAATGATTCATGGTTTGTTAAGTTCAATAATGGCGCAGCAGCTGCGCATGATCGTATTAATGTCCATTATGTGCGTTTGGTACGAGGCGGACTTTGATTTTTTTCTAGCTTTTAGGTATTTAAAATTTGGCATCAATCACTTTCAGGCTGTATGGCGGAATGATATTGCCATCTCTCATCAGTTCCAGGCCTTCGGCTTGTGCCACCAACAATCGATTAAATAAAAGGGGTCAGTACCTAAATAAAAGGGGTCAGTACCCATTTTTAGAATAAGCCTTTGTTCTTATACATGATTTTAGAATGTTTTAAACTTCAATTATTGTTAGAAACTCCTATCATAAATTAATTAAGATTTAATCTGTTCAATTGTATTTTTTAGTTTGGTTAATTCAGTTAAATCCCAATTGGCTTTTTTTGCCATTTTTATGGCTGTTTTAAGGGGTTTTTTGGCTTCTTTAAATTGTTTTTTTGTGATGAGTAGCTTTATTTTTATTTCATACCAATCTATTGTTTTGCCTACATTTATGGCGTAGTTATCTAGGTATTGTGTGGCAAGGTCAATTTCTTGGTTACTCAATTCATCTTTTGCCACAATATGTTTAGCTACTATAAATTGACTGATGTCAGAATTATTTTCTGCAGAAGTTGTTAACCATTCATGGGCAGATTTTCCTGAAGTGTTATTGATTTTAGGATTGTTTTTTAATATTTGATAAGCAAAATATTGGGCTTTATTGTTGTTTCTTTGGGCAGATCGAATCACCCAATCAAAACCTTTTTGTTGGTCTTCAATGCAACTGTTGCCAAAATAGATATTTCTGCCCAATCGGTATTGGGCAAGGTCAAACCCATATCGTGAGGCTTTAAATAACCAGGAGTTTATCTTCTTTTCAGTCGTCATTCCTGTTTTGTTAAGAATGGTATAAAATAAATTGGTGTATTGGTATTGGTCTTCAATATTACCTTTGGCTGCCGAATGGTAAATTTCACTTATTTTGCGTTTTGTCTTTCTGCCTACTAGACTAGACTTGTATTCTTCACCAAATTTAAATCGTTGTATGGATATTATTTTTTCATTGGGTGTGACTCTTTTATTACTGTCTCTTATACACATCTCCGAGCCCACGAGACAGGCAGAAATC
>CAJXVJ010000316.1 GCA_913061105.1 uncultured Alcanivoracaceae bacterium
CGAGATTTCTGCCTGTCTCGTGGGCTCGGAGATGTGTATAAGAGACAGATGCAATGGTATCAAATGAGAATCAAGATTTACTTGAAATCATTAACACAGGTATTTTAAATATACCATTAACTGAGTTAGTGGAATTAGAAAAAAAATGGTTACCCAATTTAACACCGTTCTTTATTGAAGAAAATAAGGTGCCGTTTTTATCACATGACGAGAATACTTGGTTAAATAACAATAATAACTTTAGCGTTGGGATAGACACTTCATGGTACCCTTTTGAATTTGTTGATAATAAAGGTAAATTTAATGGAATTTCTGCTGATTATGTAAAATACCTAGAGGATACTTTAGGTGTTAAGCTTAGTCCTGAGTATAAACGAAAATGGGTTGACTCCTATGAATTATTTAAACAAGGGAAAATCGATGTTATGTCAGGAATAATAGCTACTGATAACCGTAAGAAAATAATCGATTTTACTCAAGCCTATTTTAAAGCTCCAACAGTTATAGTGACCAAAAAAAATGCATTTTATGTTGGGGATATAATGGATTTAAATGGTAAAAAATTAGGCTTAGTTAGAGGATTTGCTATTGTAGAGCTAATTAAAAATGATTATCCAGATATAAAAATTGAATTAGTTAATTCAATTGTTGATGGGCTTAGAGCTCTTGAAAATGGTGAAATTGATGCCTATCTAGGGACTTTAGCTGTGGTTAATTACGAGATGGATAAACATGAGTTTGATGATATAAAAATTGCCGCATTTGCACCCTATAAATTTGAAATATCTATGGCTGTAAGAAAAGGTTTGGAGCCATTAGTTTCAATTTTGAATAAGTCATTTGATCAAATGAGCGAAAAGCAAAAAACATCAATTGCCAATGATTGGTTAGCCATACATATAGACACCGGGTCTAACATAAAAACAACACTAAAATGGGTTCTCCCTATTTTGTCTCTCTTGATCTTAATTATTATTGTTATGACGAGTTTCAATAAGAAACTTAAAATACAAATACAACAAAGGAAAAAAGCACAACAAGAATTACAACATCTAGCCGGCCATGACTCTTTAACAGGGCTATTTAATTGGCGAAATTTTTCTAATAAATTTAATGAAATTATTGCCAAAGAGCCACTATGTCAAATGGTAATTTTGTTTCTAGATTTAGATGGATTCAAGTTAGTTAATGATACATTTGGTCACGATCATGGTGATACCGTATTGATTGAAACTGCTAAAAGATTGCAGGATTGTGTTAAAAATAAAGGAATTCTTGCTAGGGTAGGAGGAGATGAGTTTATTGTATTGTTATCGAATGTGCAAATCGATAAAACTATAGATAAGGTTTGTTCATCAATTATAGAATCAATTGCTGTGCCATATGTGGTTAAGGAACAGGTTATCAATATTGGAGTGAGTATAGGTGTTTCAAATAATACCTCTGATTCTTGTGAATTAGATGAGTTAGTAAAACAAGCTGATACTGCTATGTATGAAGCTAAAAAACTTGGAAAAAACAACTACAAGTTTCATCAGTTACTTCCTCCTAATTCATAAACCGATAATTCATGAGAAGGGCATAGTTTAGATTTTATTTTTTATACCTTTTATACGGTAATTCTTCATCTCGCATTAAAAATGTAAATGGCAGTTCTTTATCAACAACGTATTTGACCATACCCTCACCTTGTGAAACAGGTTTAGCTTCACCTGCTATGACAGATTTAATCCCTGCCAGTGCTTTAACCAACAATTTTGGGTCTGCCAATGGGGTATTGTGTGCTGGTAATAAGTGTTTAATGTTTTGGCTTTTTTGAATCATGATTTCTAATGATTTTTGGTATTGTGCCAAATCTGTTTCAGGGGCATATAACCAAATTGGGCCAGAATAATAGCTGTCACCGGTGAACATTAATCCGTGTTTTTGATCAATCAAAACCAACGCATCGGGAGTATGACCTGGTGTGTGAACCACTTGTAGTTTTCTGTTACCCAAATCAATTATGTGGCCGTCTTCAATAAATTCAGAAACTTGATATGATCGACCAATATGATTTTCTTCAGTGACACCAGTTGGTAATGGTTTGCATAAGGCTTGTTTGGATGCTTCGGTGGCAATGTCTGCATTTTTGTGACCAGATTGTCTGTCTCTTGTAAATGCTGTATTCATTCCATAGATGTTTTTGTAGGCATAATTACCACCGACATGGTCATAATGAGAGTGTGAGTTCAAGACTGAAATAGGTTTGTTTGTCAGTGCTTTGACTACTGTAGCGATATCACCGATGCCATTGCCTGTGTCAAACAATAATGCTTTATCATCGCCTTGGATTAGATAAGAAATGGCTTCTTGCCACTGAAAAGGTTCATAAATGGCAGTCACACCAGGTGCCACATCATACAATTCGAACCATTCACTGTTATATTCAACCCGTTTTAGTTGCGCGTATTCTGGTCTGGGTAACTTTTGACAAAACTCTGCCATTGATTCAGCTGGACTGGGTTTGTGCTGACATCCAGATCCAAAAATAAAACAGAACAGTAAAAATAAAAAATAAAAATGAGTTCTTTGAATAGTAAACAAGTTAAGTTCTCAAATAATAAGTACCATAATTATACCCAGTTTTTTCAATTATTGCAGTAACAAATGATTAAGATTTAATAACTCAATTCATGATAAACAAGCATGGTTTCTTAAGAGTGCATTCCCGAATAAAGTGGCTTTAGCTTAATCTAGATATTGCTAATGCAAACAATATACTTGTAGCTAATGTTGCAATGGATCTTAAATGGTTCCATTTGGTCCAAACAGATAAGTATTTATGCCAGAAATCATGGCCTTGTTTAGAATCTGCATTCACTGTATCCAACTGGTTATTAAGTGGTACATTAAAGGCTATGGTTGAGGCAATACAAGCCATGAGATAAAAAAAACTGGCACTGAGGGTTATATAAGCAATTTCAGAATCATCATAACTGAGCCAAATTATAAAAAGGCACAATAGCCCAGTTCCCATAAATACAATAAAAAAGCTGGGACGTTGGATAAAACGGTTAATGGCTTGCATGGCTCTGATCCCTTCTGAATTGGGTAGGCTAGAAAGGGCTTTCATCATAAATGTAGAAAAAGCAATAAACAAACCAGCCATCATGCCACTGCCTACAGAGGCAGCAATCAATAGCCAAATCAAGTTTTCTGTTAGATGTTCCATAATAAATAATTAATTTATCTCTGTTAGACATTAGAAAATCTATCCAAGTATAACTCATGTGCACTATTTAATAATAGCCTTCATGTTTTAATAATAAGTATCATACAACACAGAATGCCTTATAAAAATAAATCATCAATTTGAATTTTCGCCTCTGCAATAATTATT
>CAJXVJ010000317.1 GCA_913061105.1 uncultured Alcanivoracaceae bacterium
TTTTAACTATTTTATTGCAGCTTTTGTATCTTTCAATACAAGGCGCTGCGCCTTATTCCGGACGTCCTGTCCTACACCCTTCGGGCCAGCCTACGTCTGTTCAAATCGTTCCTGACGATTTAGTCAGCTCGCTCGGCCATCTCTCCATATTTCTTTTAACTATTTTATTGCAGCTTTTGTATCTTTCAATACAAGGCGCTGCGCCTTAATTACTATCAAAAAACCTGTTTAACAAAGTCAACAATTATCTTATAACTTTCAAATTAGCTTAAAAATTATAAATTTTTGAATCCATTGAAAATTTTTGAACAATATATTAGAAGGCTACTGGTTTCCTAAGTTGTCTTCTTCTGAACTTTCTGTTTCATCTGAACTTGCTGAATCAGCACCTTGTTCATTTTTTATTCGTTCGTATATTTCTTCTCTGTGAACAGCAATTTCTTTTGGTGCATTTATTCCAATTCTTACTTGATTGCCTTTTACACCAAGGACAGTTACTGTAACATCGTCACCAATCATTAATGTTTCACCTACGCGGCGAGTTAATATCAACATTCTTAATCTCCAATTTTTCCTAATTTATTCCTTTCGGGGGAAGTTTATTATAATTGTTATTCAAAATTTTGTCCATAAAATCTCGATTCGGCATTAGACTACATTTTGTACTAAAATTGAAGTATTTTATTAAATTTATACTAAGTTTTTTAATTCAATTTGATTATTACTTAAAACTTGTTTCAAGTTTTCTAAATCACTTTCGCCACCACCTTGTGCAAAGTCGGGTCTACCACCGCCTTTTCCTGAAATATCTGAAGCAATTTTTTTGATAATATCACCTGCTTTTACCCTGTTGTTTAGCTGTTTACTTACAGAACAAATCAGTTGGACTTTATTGTCTTCTGTATGATTAGCCAGGACAATAATTCCTAATTCATATTTGTCTTTAAACTTATCGACAATGGCACGCATATTTTCTAATTTAGTGTTTTTTATCACATCATAAAGACTGTGAATATTGTTATATTCTTGCACATTGGCCCATAAGTCTTGTGCGGCATTACCAGCAATTTTTAGTTCTAGGCTTTGTAATTTTTTCTCTAAAATTTTATTCTTACTAAGAATGCTATCTACTTTTTCAGTGACATTTTCTAAATTAGAATGTGACATTTGAACTATTTGTGAAAGGCTTTTCTGATTATTTTGTATATAATTAAGGGCAGTTTCTCCAGTTAATGCTTCAATTCTACGAACACCAGCTGCAATTGATGCTTCGCTAATGATCTTAAACAAGCCTATTTCACCTGTAGATTCGACATGTGTCCCGCCACATAACTCGATAGAATACCCACCTATATCAAGCACCCGAACTTCATCTCCATATTTTTCACCAAATAACGCCATGGCACCAGTATTGAGGGCTTCATCATATGTCATCAATTTTGTCTGTGCTGGATAATTTGCCCTTATGTGCTTATTGACCTCAGATTCAATCTTGGCTAATTGTTCTGTACTTATGGCATCAGCATGAGAAAAATCAAACCTAAGCTTATCGTTGGATACTATTGAGCCTTTTTGTTGAACATGAGAACCCAATTCGTCTTGTAAGACTTTATGCAATAAATGCGTTGCGGTATGATTTAATATAATGTCATTTCTTCTATTTGGCAAAACAGTGGCTTCAATTTGGTCTCCAATGCATATTTTACCTGAAATACTATTAACCAAATGTAGGTGAAATTGACCAGCCCCTTTTTGTGTGTCAACGACTTCAGAAACACCTGTTGTGGTTGAAATTTTACCAACATCCCCGATCTGCCCACCTGATTCAGCGTAAAAGGGCGTTGCATCTAATATAATAGTCCCATTATCACCTGTATTTAAACTCTCAACGGATTGATTGTTTTTCAGTAATGCAACAACATTTGATGTATGCTTCAATGATTGATACCCGACAAACTCTGTTGGTTTAATTTTTGATATAACATCGGCTGGTAGATTGTTACTTGAAGAAAAATTTCCAGATGATTTTGATCTTTCTTTTTGTTGTTCCATGCATTCATTAAATCCATCAATATCGACAGTTAAATTATGTTCTCTTGCAACATCTTGTGTTAAATCCAAAGGAAAGCCAAATGTATCATAGAGTTTAAAAGCAATATTACCTGCAATTTTATCACCTTTTAAATCTTTTATGGATTTGTTAAGTATCGACATTCCTGTGTCTAATGTTTCTGCGAATCGCATTTCTTCTTTTTTTAATGCTTGTTCAATTAATGTTTTATTTGTAAGTAATTCCGGATAAGCATCTGACATGACATCAATTAAGGGGGTCAATATTTTATAGAAAAACACTTCATTGGCACCCAATTTATGACCATGCCTAATGGCCCTACGAATTATACGTCTTAACACATAACCTCTGCCCTCATTTCCAGGTAAAATCCCATCACTAATCAGGAATGCACAAGTTCGTATATGATCTGCTATGACTTTTAATGAATCACTTGAACTATCCTTTAATGACAATAACTTAGCAGTATATTTTATGATATTTTGAAACAAATCAATATTATAATTATTGTGCTGGTTTTGCATAATAGATGATATTCTTTCTAACCCCATTCCTGTATCAACACAAGGTTTGGGTAATGGCAATAGTTCACCGTCTTGTTGACGGTCATATTGCATAAATACCAGGTTCCAAATTTCAATAAATCTATCACCATCTTCATCCGGTGTACCAGGTTTATCACCTGCAATCTCAGCTCCATGGTCATAAAATATTTCTGTACAAGGACCACATGGACCAGTATCTCCCATTTGCCAAAAATTGTCTTTAGCTCCGATTCGCAAGACATTCTTTGGATCAACTCCTATTTCTTCTATCCAAATTTTTTCAGCTTCTAAATCCTCTTCAAAAACTGTGACCAATAATTTTTCTTTTGGAATACCCAGTTCTTTTGTTAAAAACTCCCAGGCATATTTTATCGCATCATTTTTAAAATAGTCACCAAAACTAAAGTTACCTAACATTTCAAAAAAAGTATGGTGTCTAGCTGTATAGCCTACTTGATCTAAATCATTGTGTTTACCGCCAGCTCGAACACATCTTTGTGATGTGACAGCACGGTTATATTTGCGTGTTTCTGCACCAAGAAAGATATCCTTGAATTGGACCATTCCGGCATTGACAAACAATAATGTAGGATCATTTGCAGGAATCAATGAGCTACTGGCAACAGTTGCATGTTGCTTCTCATTGAAATATTCAATAAATTTTGTTCGGATATCAGCTGTACTATACCTGTCTCTTATACACATCTGACGCTGC
>CAJXVJ010000318.1 GCA_913061105.1 uncultured Alcanivoracaceae bacterium
CTACACAGAGTAGATCGTCGGCAGCGTCAGATGTGTATAAGAGACAGCTATTTTATCTATCGTTATGACCTTTTAATACTATTTGCCCTATTGATGCAATTATCGTATAGTTGGACCTACGAAAATATTTAATATAAAAACGAGGTAAAAATCATGTCAAATATAAGTAAATGTCCAGTCATGCATGGTGCGAACAAAGAGTCTGCATCAGGAAGTACAGCAAATGAACATTGGTGGCCAAATCAATTAAATCTTAAAATTTTAAATCAAAATGCACCGCAAGCAAGCCCTTTAGGTGAATCATTCAATTATGCTGAACAATTCAAAACTTTGGATTTGGCAGCTGTCAAACATGACTTAACGCTTTTAATGACTGACTCACAAGACTGGTGGCCAGCAGATTTTGGTCATTATGGCGGCTTGTTTGTTAGAATGGCATGGCACAGTGCGGGTACATATCGTACTTATGATGGAAGGGGTGGTGCCCGATCTGGTTCACAACGTTTTGCACCATTGAACAGTTGGCCCGATAATGGCAACCTAGATAAAGCGCGTCGCCTTTTGTGGCCGATTAAACAAAAATATGGCAATAAGATTTCATGGGCAGATTTAATGATATTAGCTGGTAATGTTGCAATGGAATCAATGGGTTTTAAAACGTTTGGATTTGGCGGTGGCCGAGCAGATGTTTTTGAACCTGAAGAAGATATTTATTGGGGCCCTGAAACAGAATGGTTAGATGATAAACGTTATACTGATGAGCGAGATTTAGCTTCACCATTGGGTGCGGTTCAAATGGGTTTAATTTACGTAAACCCTGAAGGACCAAATGGAAATCCAGATCCGCTTAAGTCGGCTTTTGATATTCGTGATACATTTGGTCGCATGGCGATGGATGATTATGAAACGGTTGCATTAGTTGCTGGAGGGCATACCTTTGGTAAAGGACATGGTGCAGGACCAGAAGATAAAGTAGGTGTAGAACCAGAAGGGGCAGATATTGAAAATATGGGCTTTGGTTGGATGAACAGCCATAAATCAGGCAAAGGTGGTGATACCACTACTGCTGGATTTGAAGGGGCTTGGACAGTAAATCCAACAAAATGGGACATGGGTTACTTTGATGTTTTATTAGGTTACGATTGGGAAAAAACAAATAGTGCAACAGGTAATGTACAATGGACACCGACCGCAGCATCAAATGCCGATCAGCCTGTTGCAGCACATGATCCATCACGTAAAGAACCATTAATGATGACTACAGCAGATATGGCTTTGAAATTAGACCCAGGTTTTGCAAAAATTTCTAAACATTTTCATGAAAACCCTGAAGAATTTGCTGATGCCTATGCACGGGCTTGGTTTAAACTCACACACCGTGACATGGGACCAATTACTAATTACTTAGGTTCTGAAGTTCCATCTGAAGAACTGATTTGGCAAGACCCTATTCCTAGACATAATGGAGGTAAGGTTAGTGCAAGTGAGCTTGAGTTATTAAAACAACAAATTCTTGATTCAGGTTTATCAATATCACAACTAGTGAATACAGCCTGGGCATCAGCATCAACTTTTAGGGGATCTGATCTTCGTGGTGGAGCCAATGGAGCCCGCATCAACTTAGCTCCACAAAATAATTGGGAAATAAACACCTCTTCAAATGTTAATGAAGTGATTACTGTTTTAAACAAAATTAAAAGTAACTCTGCCAGTAATATCTCATTGGCAGACTTAATTATTTTAGGTGGTTGCGCTGCGATTGAAAAAGCAAGTGGTGCTACAGTTCCATTCAGCCCAGGCAGAATGGATGCATCTCAAGCACAAACAGATGTTGAATCATTTGCTGTGCTCGAACCTAAATTTGATGGCTTTCGAAATTACAAAAATACAAATGATCCACGCTCAACAGAAGCATTATTAGTTGATAAAGCACAATTGTTATCATTAACAGCCCCTGAAATGACAGTTTTAGTAGGTGGTTTACGTTCCCTAAGTGCGAATGCTGCAAACTCTAAACACGGTGTTTTTACTTCTAATCCAGGTAGTTTAAATAATGATTTCTTTGTTAATGTTTTGGATATCGGTATTGAATGGAAAGCCACAGATGATTCAAAAGAGATTTTTGAAGGACGCAATAGAAGCAGTGGAGATCTAAAATTCACTGGAACACGAGCTGATTTGGTCTTTGGGTCAAATTCGATACTAAGATCTATTTCTGAAGTATATGCTCAATCAGGTGCGAAGGCTAAATTCGTGGCTGACTTTATTAAAGCTTGGGATAAAGTGATGAACCTAGATCGATTTGATCTGGCTTAAGTTTGATTTTTCATTAGAATTGAAAAGCAGGACTAATATGTCCTGCTTTTTTTAATATTAATACCAAAACAATTATAGTAATAAAAGGACTTAATTCAGCACACATATCGCCCACAGGATTTAAGTTTTCTTCAAGCTAAATTTCAATATGAAAAATCCTAGTAAACCTGACAATAATGACCCTAAGACAATGCCAAGCCTTTCATCAAATAATAAATCTACTCCTGTTTCTTCAAAAGCTAGTGAACCAATGAATAAACTCATAGTAAACCCTATTCCACACAGTGCCGCAGTTCCATATAAACTCGAAAATGACATGCCATTTGGCAACTTTGTCAGACCAAGTTTAATGACTATCCAACATAACCCAAATATACCAATTTGTTTTCCAAAAAACAATCCAAATGCTATGCCCATTGGGACACCATGTTGTAACTGTTCTAGACCAACCCCAGAGAAATTAATTCCAGCATTTGCAAAAGCAAATACAGGTAAAATAAAGAAAGCAACCACAGAGTGTAAATCGTGTTCCATACTCTTTAATGGTGAAAAACTTGGATCTGCTTTTGATTTCATAGGAATAAACATGGCTAAGATAACGCCAGCTAGAGTGGCATGAACACCTGATTTTAATGTTGCCACCCACATAATAACTCCCACTAATAAGTACATGCTTTTAGATTCAAGATTGAATTTGTTGAATAAAGCCAAAATAGGAATACACAATGCAACTACAACTAATGCAGTAGTGGAAATTTGAGCTGTGTAGAAAAATGCTATGATTAGAATCGCTCCAACATCATCGAATATGGCTATTGAAGTGAGAAATATTTTTAATGAAACAGGCACACGTGATCCCAGAAGTGCCAATACACCTAATGCGAAGGCAATATCTGTAGCGGCTGGAATAGCCCAACCTTGAAGCGCAATAGGGTCATCATAATTAAAATACACATATAACAATGCCTGTCTCTTATACACATCTCCGAGCCCACGAGACAGGCAGAAATCTCG
>CAJXVJ010000319.1 GCA_913061105.1 uncultured Alcanivoracaceae bacterium
ATCTACACAGAGTAGATCGTCGGCAGCGTCAGATGTGTATAAGAGACAGCAATTGTTGGATGGATTTGCCAAATTATAGAATTCACAAAGGTATCTATAGCAACAAAAATCAATGTAATCATTATAATAAAGAACACCCCGATAGAAAATTCAACTATGCCTTTTCTTACGGGAACAATCCCCAATACCATTAGGTTTTTATTTTCAATAAAATGTAACAATAACCAAGATGTTATCAAGATAACCAATATACCAAGCATTAATTGTTCTCCGTCACTGGATTGCTATTTATATCAGCCTTTATTTTTGCAACCTTGATACGTATTACATCCTTTTTCCAAAGAGAATATTCAAGAACAAGTATCGAAACAATAAGTAATAGAAATTGCATAATAATACCCAAATGATCGGGTTCCAATAAGGAAAATAATTCTGTTGATTTTGAGATTTCCCATAGTGGAACATACCCACTTTTTAATCCAAATAACGCTTGAAGAGCATTAGCAGAAATATGAATTCCTAAAGGAACAGCTATACTCTTTGACAGATATGCTGCCACACCAAATGTTACACCCCACACGCCTGGTCCTAGCAAAAGCGATACAATACTCGAAGTGCCATTAAAATGATACAAAGCAAATACAACAGATGTAATCAATATAACCCAACGAATATTAATCAGTTGGGAAATTCTGAAAAATGGATATCCTCTAAATAATATCTCTTCCATAAGAGCCAAAGGTATAAAAACTAGAGAAGCCAACATGAAAGATGTCATTGTTTGTGTTTCAACTCTATTAAGGTCGAGATTTGTAAAAGTAAATAAAGTGTATAACATCACTCCAACAATCACTGCTCCAATAACCAACCCCATAAACAAACGCATTAAAGTTTTATTGTTAGGCAATAAGTGCATGGCAGATGATTTAATGTCTTCATAGCGAAGAAAAACCTTACTTAACAACAATAAAAAAACACAAGATATCAATCCCATAATGAACTTGGTGTTCAATTCTGGTGGCATTGCAATGGGAAGTGCGCGCATTGAGTAAAAAAACAACATGCCAATAAACAAGCACAGTATTGAAGGAAGCAGTGATTTAATTTTAATATTCATAATGAACTCCATAAAAAAGAAATGTGAGATGTGGTATCTCACGAATGGTTTCAATTTATGTGAATATTAGAGCCCTGTCGTACCAAATTATAATGTGGTACTCATTTATTTAAGTATTTTGTATATTATTTCGGTATTGGAGTGGTGTTAGACCTGTTTGTCTTTTAAAGACTCGATTAAATGTGGTTTTTGAATTAAACCCACAATCAAATGCAATGGCAAGAAATGTTAAATTAGAATCACTGTTATTGCCTATTTTTTTAATCACTGCATTTACCCTGTATTCATTAATACAATCAGAAAAAGTTTGCCTTAGGCCTTCGTTGATTATCTTTGACACTAAGTTTGGGTGTAAATCAATGGTATCGGCCAGAGACTTCAATGAGAGCTCTGGATCAAGATACAAAAGATCACGTTCAATCTGTTTTTTCAGACATTTTGCTTGTTCCTGTAACTCATCATCTGGAACTGATTTTGAATTATCATTCGTTACAGATTGGTTAATTTTATCTGGATAAATTATCTCAGGCTTTGAAAAGGCTTCTACACTTAACCAAATTGAAATAACGGCCAATGTCAGGTGAAAAGGATAGTATTGGTAAAAACTCAATTTGTAGTCAAAAAGGAGATAATCAATGCAAAAATAACCCAGCCACAATGTTAAAACAATAAGAAAAATAGTACTTAATCTTAACAACCAATTAAGGTTATAACGGTGATAATGGCTGTAATTATTTTCAACCCACAAGTGATACCTCTTGATTTTTTTTCTGGCAATAAAGCTATATATCATCAAAGAAAGTATGGCCAAGGCACTGACAATTGGATCAAAAATCAAAAATGTAGGGGTATCGAAATACCCGACCCCTAGAGGTAATCCTTGAAACACTTCGAAGAGAAATATGCCTACTTCAAAAATAACGGGGATGAAATGTGGCCAGATTCTAAGCTTTTGAGTTAAATCGATATCGGTCACATATCGAATATAAAAATAAAAACAGGGCCCTAAAGCCAATGTATAGGTTAATGGTATCCAAATAATTCCAGCGGCATAACGATAAATACCCAAGACCAATATTAGAATAGAAGCATTCCATAAGGCAACGATAAATAACAATGCGGCCAAAAATCGATCCGCCTTTTTATTTTTGTGTCTACTAAACAATAACAAAAAACCAAAGGTCAACGCTATAACCAAGGCTATAGACATGAGCAGGTTATATATATTGAAGGTTATCTCAATCAATTGTAAACATTTCCTTTAGATGAGGACTTAATGTGATTCTCTGTTAGTATTTGTTAAATTGATTTCAAACAACGGAAGAAAACGACCAGGAATACTTTCTGATTCTTTGCTGCCTATTTTTTCACCACCAATTGACTGATAAAACTTTTCTGCATTTGGATCACCTTGGATAATTATTTTTTGTGCCCCAAGATTTACCGCTAAACCCTTCGCATTGAGCATTAACTGATATCCTATACCCGAACCAATGTGTTCTGGCTCTACAAATAATGCTGAAAGTTCTATTTCAAATTCTGCTATATATTCCAAAGAGTAGTAACCCACCACTTTGTTGTCTAATAATGCGACAACGTAATGGTTTTCTGGATTTTCAATACCTCTTTTATTAATGGCTAATTCGTCAGCACAGGATTGCATGAATTCATTGGAGTAACCCCAATAGGCTTTAGAACGCATTGAAAGATCTGACAAATACCGTGCTTCATCTGATCTTGCGTCACGCAACTTTAAACTACCAATTTGCAAATGATTGGTTTTGATTTTACGCCTTCTTAGATTGTATGTGTTTGAGTTCTGATTCTAACATTTTGAGCTTTTCACGGGTTTTGGCTAATACCGCTTTTTGAACATCAAATTCTTCACGTGTGACCAAATCCATTTTCTTTAAACCAGCTACCAATACAGCTTTTGCATTGTTATGGAACTCTGCACGCATGGTTTTTAGGTCTTGAGGAATCAACTCACCTATCTTACTGACAACATCTTCTACAGCTTGTGGTTTTATCATGGTTTTTTATTTGTTTAAGTACGAACACATTTTAACACAGAAAAATAATATTCTAACTTGGATTAATAAACCTTTTTGTAAGATTTTGTATAAATTACTGTTTATCAACTGTCTCTTATACACATCTCCGAGCCCACGAGACAGGCAGAAATCT
>CAJXVJ010000320.1 GCA_913061105.1 uncultured Alcanivoracaceae bacterium
CGAGATTTCTGCCTGTCTCGTGGGCTCGGAGATGTGTATAAGAGACAGATACCAAACAATGCCAATGTGATTCGCCCTGGAATAATGCGTGACAAGAACCAAATTGCCATTGCCAATAACGCAATACCAAAGAATGCTTTCACCACATTCATCCAACCACCAGATTGTGGCATCCATTTACCGGCTGAAGCGCCAATGATTAATAAAGGCACACCCATTCCCATGGACATGGCAAATAAAGCAAAACCGCCCACTACAGGGTCACCAGTATTTGAGATGTAAAGCACAGCACCAGCTAATGGAGGCGCCACACAAGGTCCAACAATGATGGCTGATAAAAAGCCCATTATACCAACGCCAATATAGGAACCAGATTTTTGCTTATTACTCAGGTTTGATAATTTATTCTGCCACGATGCTGGCAACTGCAATTCATAATAACCAAACATTGACATGGCTAATGCCACAAACACCATTGAGAAGGTAATAATTATCCATGGCTTTTGTAGAGCTGCTTGTATATTAGCACCAAGCATCCCTGCAATTACACCAGCTGCAGTGTATGCCAAGGCCATAGCCAACACATAGATCAAGGACAACATAAATGCTCTAGATCGGGTGATTTCACCTTGGCCCATTATCAAACCAGATAAAATAGGAATCATTGGAAAAATACAAGGTGTAAGCGCCAACAACAGTCCAAAGCCAAAAAACCTTAATATGGTCATTGCCCACGAACTTTTTTCTATGTCACTTTGAATCTGGTCTTGTTCGGAAAGTTCTCTGGTATCTTGTCCACCTTTTACTTGAGTTGAACCTGCAGTCATTTCAGGTAAGTCTACAGTGATTAAACGTTGAGATGGAGGATAACATATGCCCTCATCCACGCAACCTTGAAACAACGCTTCAATTTCTAATTTATTAGATGAGCCCTTTTTTCTTGTTATACCAACATCCACTTCTATTTGATCAAAAAACACTTCAACTTGACCAAAATGTGGGTCATCTTTTGATACTGATTTTGGAAAGGTTAATGAATCAATAGTGATGCCATCTGTTAAAGATATTAATTCAACTTTATCTTTGTATAGATAAATATTTTTATCCATGGTAAAACGGGCTGATAAGGTTTCTGCTTCGATAGCAATGGTTTCAAACTTAAAGGCTTGGTCCTCAGGTAATACTGAATCTAATTGTCCTGTCCACGAATCATCTTCGCCCAATAAACTCGAAGACTTATTGAAAAGTCCATCAGATGATCCAAGTGGTTCTTGATTGGCAAGCTGTACTTCAATGGTTTTTGTTTGAGGAGGATAACAAACTCCAGCCTCTGCACAACCTTGGTATTTAAATTTAAAATTTGTTTGTTTTACATTATTTGTATTTTCAAATGGAATAACAATATCAATTTGATGGTGGTAAGTTTCAACTTCGCCAAAAAATTCATCTTCCTTCTTTTTACCTTCAGGTATTATTGCATTACCAAATGTGACCGCCTGATTATCATTGGGAAACTTAAAAGCATGTTTATACAGATAATATTTATCGGCTATTTCAAACCGTAATGTAAAGTTGTCATTATTGACAGATATTATATCAGGAGCAAAAGCATCATCAACTGCCAGTAAATCTTTTTGATCTAGTGCGAGTAATTGTGTGCTAATCAATAATAATAAGGTTGAGAAATATATAGAAATTTTATTCATGTTAAGTTTTAATTTGAGTTATGTTTAATTAATATCGTCATATTTAGACTTATTGCAAAGTCTTTAATCGGAACAATATATTTTTTAGATATGCATGAGACCCATAACTGCTGAATTTATTCCATTTAATTTGATTATTTTTCATATTGTCATCTATACTATCAATCAGTAAATTAATATTTAGTTGGTTTTGGTAAAATTCATTCATGTCCAAAATATCAGGAATTTTATCAACACCATTCAATATACCATGCAATTGATCATTGGACTTAAGATCATTCGGATAGGCAACGTATAGCAATTGAGCAAACAATCTTGTCATTCTATTCATACTTTTAAAAGATTCAGTCAAAAGTATTTGTTCTTCCGTTGGTTCCGTTAAATGGTTTAGCATTGTTTTATAGATTAATGTTTGTAATTCATTGGCCTTTTCTTGATAAGCTTTTTGAGTTAAACCTGTTAATTCCATGTGTGTATTCTCTGAAATTATTGTAGTCATAGGATTAGAAATCTGATCTCGCCATTCTTCTCCTGATACCCAATTATTTGTCAGGATTTTACTTTCATTGGCTCTTGATGCTGTAAGAAAAGTTAAACGATTTGGAACCAAACCATACGTCCCTCGTTTAAGGTTTGTTGAGATTTTACTGCCAACCATAGACAAAGGACAATATGTTTCTAAAACTTTTTCATTGTTTTCGGCAAATAAATAATTGTGCTCATTTTTAGCAATCAACTTTCTTTCAAAAATTAATTTGTCGTCATATAACCCTTTAATACTAAAGCTAAAATGTCCAAAATAATTGGCCACACTGTCATTGTCTAGGTGGGTCGAAGCTGTCCTTCTGTTTTCCCATCCAACATTGTCATAACACAATTTAAGTTTGCCTAATTTTAACTGATCAGCCATTAATAAATGATTTGGAAACAATCCAAAAAGTGCGCGTGATGACTCTAAATCTACATGAACACCACAGGATTTTTGTGCATCACATGCCGTAATAATGGCATCTTCTACCCTGTAGTTACTGGGTTTTTCGGAACTGGTTAATAAATCAATGTCACTGCCTAATGATAAATTTGACTGGTTGAATTCATTGGCAACAATTTTAATATGGGTTTTAACTTTTTGCCAAGACAAGTCAATTTGACTAAATTGTTTTTTAAGCATCACATCAGGTTTCAACTCTATACAATCAAACCCTTGAATCAGTCTTTCACCTTCAAAAATCATTTCATTGACGTTTGATAGATCTTCTTGGCTGGCCACATATCCTGGCCATCTGTCTTTAAACCACAACAAAGATTCTGCCGCCATGGTCCATTCAAATGGACTAACCAATCGATTGTTTTTATCCAAGCATTCACCTGTTGCTTCATTGGCATATAATATATTGATGTTTTGCCATGGTGGTAACTTTAATCTTCTATCGAATGCTTGTGTCGTTTCAATTTTACTTAAAGCACCAGACAACTCACGGGTTTTGGCTTCGATTGTAGATGCTTTATGAAAGTCATCCATACCTGTCTCTTATACACATCTCCGAGCCCACGAGACAGGCAGAAATCTCG
>CAJXVJ010000321.1 GCA_913061105.1 uncultured Alcanivoracaceae bacterium
ACGAGATTTCTGCCTGTCTCGTGGGCTCGGAGATGTGTATAAGAGACAGTATGCAATCAGGCTGATTGAACATGGCCAAGAAAATAACAATCATAGGTGTATTCTAATTAACCAGTTGATAAGTGACTATGAATCAGATCAACACCGAAATAAAATATTAGATAAAATAAAAAGACAAAATATCCCCGCAGAAACACTGGTCTTTCAATTTCGACAAGACATGACAGAAGAGCACAGCAGTTTATTAAGCGAATTAGGAAAAGAATTACGCGATGCAGGCATAACATTATGTATGTCAGAATTTGATGCATCTCCGACTGCTTGGAACCTTGCCAAAACTTTAGACGTCCATTGGCTAAGAATTAAACCTTTTAGTCTTCAATCTACTACGCTGTTAGAAAACAATCCAGATTACCTTGGAAATGTCATTAAAAAAGCCCATAGTTTAGGCTATAAAGTAATGGTTCCAAATATTGATAGTGCTAACCTTACAGCCAATATTTGGAAATTAAAAGCCGACTTTATACATGGAAACTTCATACAAGCTCCAGTTTCTGACATACAACTAATAGAGGGCAACATGACTGGGT
This sequence comes from uncultured Alcanivoracaceae bacterium, assembly GCA_913061105.1. Classification (GTDB taxonomy): domain Bacteria; phylum Pseudomonadota; class Gammaproteobacteria; order Xanthomonadales; family Marinicellaceae; genus NORP309. The sequence continues at coordinate 591 of CAJXVJ010000321.1, forward strand.
AGTATTATTTATTAGGCCGTAATATATCAAAGACTTATCATGACATAACTAAAAAGGCTTAAGATTTACATCTTAAGCCTTTTTAGTTATTAGAAATTACTTGGTGTTTTTTCTACACTTCTACAATCTCTTTGGTTTCGTTTTTACCAATGGTCAATAGGTCCCATACCAGTAAAACAATTCCAGCTGCAGTTACATAGCCAAACACTTGACGCCACCACATGCCTTGTTGGAACCAAGTGGATAACTGGGCCTTAAAGTATCCGCCCCAAGTCGCTCCTTCTTGTGCACGTTCAATAAATGTTTGGTCATAACCAGACACCAATAGTGCCATGGTCATGCCTACTACACCGAGATTTAGGAGTATACAAGACCATTTCCATCGCCATGCACCTTTTGTGTCTCCACTCATATAAACATCCCCTCGCCATTTCTGAACGGCTATGTAAAACACAGCTATACAAATGGTGGCATAAGCCCCAAAGAAAGCAAAATGTCCATGTGATGCTGACCATTGAGTTCCATGTGTGTAGAGATTGATTTGAGGTAAGGTATGCATAAATCCAAAAACACCCGCACCAAAGAAATTACCAAAGGCATGAGCAATCAACCATGCCATAGCAGGGTGATTATTATTTTTGAAATCATGTTTACCTGAATCATAAACTGCGTGGACAACCATTCCCACTAAAGGAACAGGTTCTAAAGCTGAAAAGAAACCGCCAATGGTTAGCCAATATTCAGGCGTACCAATCCAAAAATAATGATGACCAATACCTAAAATGCCAGACCCAAACATCAACGCAACTTCAATATACAACCATGTTGTTACGACTGTTCTTTTTGCACCTAAGACTTTAATTAAACCCCAAGCCATGATACAACCAACCAACACTTCCCAGGTTGCTTCTACCCACATGTGGATAACCCACCACCACCAATATTGATCCATAGATATATTAGGTGTATACCACATACCTGCAAGATATAATCCGGCAAGTGCGACTAAATCAAGCACTAAAACCCCTGATATACCACTCCATTTACCTTTCATAAATGTGGCAGCAATATTATAGAAGAATATTAAAACACAGATGACGATCCCAATATCAGCCCATCTTGGCGCTTCTATGTATTCTCGGCCTTCATTAATTAACCACAAAGTCTCCCTTGTTCCTGGACCAATTTGAATAAACAAATAAACCAAAACCACAATGGTAACAGCAATAGAGAAAAGCCAAAAAGCAAGATTCGCCCAAAACACACCAACCAACGGTCTGCCTGCTTCGTCTTCCACCAGCCAATAAATTGCACCCATAAATCCAAATAACATCCAGATTATCATGGCGTTAATATGAACCATACGCACAACACTAAAATCCAGTACGTTATAAAACAGTTCTGGCATGAGGTACTGTGCACCCGCTATGAGACCAAATACAATCTGTGCCACAAATAATAGCATCGCTGCTATAAAATATTTGACCGCAACTTTTTGTCCAGGATTCAGATTAGCTGAATTAAATTTATTAATAGTCATTATCACCCTCCTGAGGAATAGATCTAAATTTATTTGGGAAACCATTGGTATCTATCGAAGACATCCATTTAAGGAAGGCTACAACACCCCGTGCTTCTTCTTCTGTAATACCTAAGTTTGGCATTTTCCTTTTTGAGCCATATCCACGGGGGTTTTTATCGGGATTCATTAAGAATTTAATCATTAAATCTTCTCGAACAGATTCAGCAGCCCAACCTTGGTCTAGCCAAGCTTTAGTCAAGTCAGGAGCATAATAGGCACCATTACCCAGTAATGTATGACAATTCATACAATTTTTGGCTTGTGTCGTCATTTTCCCTAAACTTACCAAATCCTTCGCTTCTTGTTCGGTTAATTTTTTTCCAAACAAAGGGGCTTCAGCGCCAATAATAGGCATGTAATGCTCTTCTTCTTTGTCGTATTTATAATAAATCCTGTTATTAATAACACTGTATGCCGGCACTTTACTGTGTCCAGCGGTAATTTTTTTAACCGTATCAAACGTTAATAATATAAGCACAACCAGCATAAAAGCAGTAACCCAAATTGCAGTTTTCCGCCAAAACGACTCGCTTGCCCACCATGTAGAATTACTCATGTAATATCCTCCTAAAGAAAATGGGTAAATTTAAAAATATTTAAACAATGTGATTACTCAATTGCTTCTACTTCTTGTTTATGTGTCCCTACACATAAATGCCATACTCCGTGCGGTGCTAACAAATAGCCTATCAACATGACTGCCACAATCGAATACCAAAACCCAGTAAGGTTTAAGGTATAAGCCATGATTGCTGTAAATACGACAAATATTGAATAGGCAAAATATGCACCAATCATATAACGTGGATCTTTTTTAATTTTTGACCATGCAAATAACATGGCATAAATAGCGCCAAATAACACAACCATTGCGCCAGCCATTGCGGCTATTAAGATATGTTGTGCAACTACTGGTTCGACCATATATCACCTCAATTAATTTGACAGTAATTTAACAGTCTCTTAACAAATGTGAATTGACATAAGTCAATCTAACTAAAATCTCATTATTGAATATTGAACAAATTTAGTATTAACCTTGCGGGATAATACCTGTCATCAGTCTAAGCCTATTAGTTCATGGCA
>CAJXVJ010000322.1 GCA_913061105.1 uncultured Alcanivoracaceae bacterium
CGAGATTTCTGCCTGTCTCGTGGGCTCGGAGATGTGTATAAGAGACAGCATCATAACTGCGCCGACAAATTTCTACTTTACGGTCTTTGGTATCGGCTTGTCCCGTTTCATCAAAAGCCATGACGATAACCGCAGCGCCGTATTTTTGTATGATTTTGGCTTGGTTGATAAAATTTTCTTCGCCTTCTTTGAGTGAGATTGAATTGACCACACCTTTGCCTTGAATGTGGCGCAATCCTGCCTCTAAAACATCCCATTTGGAAGAATCGATCATGACTGGGACTTTGGCAATATCTGGTTCAGTGGCGATAATGTTTAAAAATTCTACCATCACTTCTTTTGATTCTATTAAACCTTCATCCATATTGATGTCGATAATTTGAGCACCATTTTCAACTTGATCTAATGCCACTTGTACCGCTTCTTCGTAACTGCCTTCTTTGATGAGTCTTTTGAACTTTAAAGAACCTGTAACATTGGTGCGTTCACCCACATTGATAAAGTTAGATTGTTTGGTGATATTAAAGGCCTCAAGTCCAGACAAGCGTGTCATGGTTTTAATCGAGGGTAATTGACGGGGCTGTTTACCCGCAACTACTTGATTAATAACAGCAATGTGCCCTGGTTTGGTTCCGCAACAACCACCGACAATATTGATTTGACCTGCATCAGCCCATTGTTCAATGATTTCAGCCATTTCTTCAGGTGTTTCGTCATATTCACCCAATTCATTGGGCAAGCCAGCATTGGGATGAACACTGACAAAGCATTCACAAATATTAGATAATTCTTGAACATAAGGGCGTAATTCATCAGCACCCAATGCACAATTTAATCCTATGGATATGGGTTTAATGTGCCTGACAGAATTATAGAAAGCTTCGTTTGTTTGACCTGATAATGTTCGGCCACTGGCATCAACAATCGTTCCTGAAATCATGATGGCAATGTCTTCTTGGCGTTCATCAAGCACTTCAGAAATGGCAAACAAGGCTGCTTTACAATTAAGTGTATCAAATATGGTTTCTACCATTAATAAATCAGCACCACCATCGAGTAGGGCATTGGCTGATTCTATGTAATTATCCACCAATTCTTGAAAGCTGACATTTCTAAAACCTGGTCGATTGATGTCAGGTGAAATGGAGGCGGTTCTATTGGTTGGGCCTAGTACTCCAACCACAAACCTGGGTTTGTCTTGTGTTGAATATTCATCACAAGCTTGTTTAGCGAGTTTGGCGGACTGGTAATTGATCTGATAATTTTGATCTTCCATGCCGTAATCTGCTTGGGCAATTTGGGTGGCATTAAAAGTATTGGTTTCTAATAAGTCAGATCCAGCTTTTAAATTGGCACGGTGAATGTCTAATATGGCATCAGGCTGAGTTAATGACAGCAAATCATTATCGCCTTTTAATGGCATCTCATGATTTTGAAACAAATCTCCACGAAAATCATTTTCGTTAAATTTATGTGCTTGAATCATGGTGCCCATGGCTGAATCAAGTAACAGAATTCTTTCTTGTAAAAGTTTTGTCAGTTGGTGTTTAATATTCATTCTTATTATTTTGCTTTTATGGCTTCTAATGTGACCACTTCAAAATGCGGTTTACGGCTTTCCTTTGAAGTGATTTTTGTTTGTATGTTCTTTAATCCAGCTGCTTTTGCCATGACCTTTAAGTCCTCAGGAGCAAAACCATTGTTGACGTGCCCAAAATCTTTTACAATTTCTTTATGAGAATGCTTGTTTAATGTAGAGATCAATAATTTACCACCGGCTTTCAGTTGTTTGCTGGCTTGTGTAATGGCAATTTGAGCTTGTTTTGAATAGGTCAGTACATGTAACAAAAATACCGTATCAAACTTTTTATTTAAGGATAGATTGTGCATGTCAGAAACAACATAAGAAATATTGCCAGCGTGTGATAACCTTTTTCTGGCTGCATTAATGACAGTTTCACTGCTGTCAATACAAGTGTAATGGCTGGCTCTTTCGTGTAATAATTCGGCTAATACGCCATCGCCTGATCCAATATCAAGCACATCACCCAATTCTAGTAAATAGCCGAGAGCACGTGTGGTGGCTTCCCAACTTCTTCCGGGTGAATATTGTCTTTCCATGTCACCAGCAACAGAATCTACCCAGTTTTTGTTTTTGGCACGTTCAGACAGAACCAATTTCAACCGTGCGGCATCTTGTTTAACTAAGGAATCATTTTGTCCTTCATTAAGCAAAGTATCCCAAATGCTTTCGTATTGTTCAGTTATGACATTGTTATTCAGTCTGTAATAAGTTGAGACGCCATCTTTGCGACCCAATACGAATCGTTGTTCTTTGAGTTTGGCTAAATGGGTAGAGATACGTGGTTGTGCCAATTGCAAAGTTGAAGACAATTCTGCCACGGTTAATTCGTGTTCTTTAAGTAATAGAAGTAACCGCAAGCGTGTTTCATCTGCCAGTAATTTAAATACCGAAGCTATATTCATCTTTATATCTTGATTTAGAGATAAAGGATATTGTAGCAATGAATTTTAAAGGGTCAAGCTAATTATTCACTATTTCTTGCAATCAGCACTAAATCTTTAATGGATGTGTCTCTTTGTTGGGGATTGTCTAATTGCTGAGACTCAATCAATGTAAAACCACAATCATTTAGATAGCCAATGAGTTGCTCGGCTTGATAATAATACATGTTCAATGTGTCACTGCCACCAGAACTGGGTCCTTGTGGTCCTGAATTGGAATATTTGTCTTGTATACAACTCAAGTACAAGATGCCATTTTTATTTAGCAATTTTGAGGCATCTTTGATGAGTTTTTGCGATTCTTCTTTATTCAAATAAGGCAAACAAAAACCACACATGATTCCATCAAAAGTTTGTTTAAGTTGGTTGATGTTGCGACAATCTAATGTGTAAAATGTAGCCAGTGGGTTATTAGTTTTAGCCAGTTCAACCATGCTTTCAGCTAAATCAATGCCTGTTATTTGAAAATCTTGACGGTTGTTTAATAAGCATTGGCTCACATTTCCTGGTCCACAACCAATGTCTAATATTTGCGCATTATCATTACTAACTAATTCACAAAACAAGTCTAATGATTGTTTATACAAATCCACATTCATGTATTTGTCTTGGTATTGTTTTGCGTATTTATTGAATATGTGTGAAAGATTGTCTTTGTTATCCATGTTTAAATTATAAACATAAGATGAAAAGCTGTCTCTTATACACATCTGACGCTGCCGACGA
>CAJXVJ010000323.1 GCA_913061105.1 uncultured Alcanivoracaceae bacterium
ATCTACACAGAGTAGATCGTCGGCAGCGTCAGATGTGTATAAGAGACAGGTTCTTCATAAAAGACAGCATATAAACCAAAGGAAAACGTTTTACTGTATCAAAGTCTCCAGACCACAAAGCTGATGCCATCGGAAGAATGTGTTCTTTAATGAAGTATTGACTGTAATTGTTTTGTTCTAAGTATTCACCCAAAGACAGGCTTGAATCTGACACTAATAGTTTTTCAGCCGCTTTATAAAACCTATTAATGTCATAAATCATTCGATAAAATTTTGGATTAAACATGTTCTTTTTTTGACAAAATAGAGTAGGAATACTTGTGGCGTTATAAACCAATCCACTGGATAGATTATTGACCGCAAAACTCATGTCGCTCTTTTGGGTCTTAATGCCATACTTATCCAACATGGTAAAAAAGTGTTTATAAACCTTTCTGTTACAAACTATAAAGCCTGTATCTACATTGTAAGTTTTGCCTTCTATTTCAATTTCATGTGTATCTGTGTGACCACCTAATGTTGGCGATTGTTCAAATACAGTGTAATCACAGAGGTGGTCTAGCTGTTCAGCTACCATTAACCCAGAGATACCACTGCCAATAATTGCTACTTTCATGGTGATTTCACGATGAGTTTTTTAGATAAAAGCTTTTCATTTGGGTATTTTAGATCCCAGACCAAACCCAGCTTCTCCATCATTTTAATGAGGTAATAGCTAACATCAACTTGCCACCATTTAAAACCTTGTTTAACTGACCCTGGTGAACAATGGTGATTGTTGTGCCAACCTTCCCCAAGAGTCAAAACTGCCAACACAAAATTGTTTCTACTATTGTCACCGGTGTCATAAGTTTTACTGCCCAAAACATGTGCCAAAGAATTAATACAATAGGTCACGTGGGATAAAACAACTGTTGAAATAAAATATCCCCATACCACTAACTGCCATCCTGTTGTATTCAATGCAGGCGCAAATGCGTTAAGAATTTCACCAAGAGCAAAAAGTAACAAGCCTAAAATAAAAGGGAAAATAATGTCATATCTATCAATAAATCTAAGCTCAGGATATTGGTTGAGGTCATTGACTCTGTGCGTTTGTGTCTTAAAGTTTTCCTGTTTCAAAAACCAATGCATGTGACTATGAATAAATCCATCCTTCGGCGAATGTCTATCGGCTTCTTTGTCTGCATGAACATGATGATGGCGGTGATGGGCTGCCCACCAAAGTGGTCCTCTTTGTGTGGCTGATGCACCAATGGCTGCGAACAACGCTTGAGTGAAACGGTGTGTTTTAAATGTTTTATGGGAAAAGTAACGGTGGTAGAAAGCTGTAATTGCAAACATTCTTAAAAAATAGCTGATAGCAAATACAACCAATGCTGTGGTGGAGACCCCAACAAATATGACTGCTAAACAAGCCAAATGAATCAGCACAAATGGAATGATTCGAACCCAATCGATTTCGTTTCCGTTCAATTCGTTGACTTGGTTTGAATTGTTATCTAACCATTTATTAATCATAATTTTTCTGTTCATTTTATTTAAGGATGAATTTTATATATAATATGGTGAATGAAATGTGAAAATTCATATTAAAAACTTCACATTTTATCGACAAAGCATGAATAAAATTGATATCTTTTTCATTGGAAATAAAATGAAATATATAATAATATTTTTTTTAACATTGGTTCTGTTGATAGCAGTGATTGGTATAATTATATCAAACGCGCCCAAAAGCAACAACAAGGCTGCAGAAACCTATTTTGATCACTTGAGCAAGACTGATAACACGGTGTCTTTCGATGATCCATTGATCAATTTTAAAAACCTATTTGCTGATTTTAAGCTTGGTGCCAATGAACAAACAATTCGCAATACCTACGCCGATAAAATCTATTTCAATGATTCATTTAGGATAATTACATCTATTGAAGACCTCATTCCATACATGAAAGAATCCGCAAATATGACCAAATCAACTACTGTCGAGATTTTGGATGTTGCTTCTAGTGAAACCGATTACTATGTCCGCTGGGTAATGGAAATGCAATTAGAAGTAAAAAACAAAGACATTCATTCACGTTCTATAGGTATGTCACAGCTAAGACTGGATAAACAAGGGAAAATAATTTTTCATCAAGATTTTTGGGACAGCACTGAAGGGTTTTATCAACACTTACCATATATCGGATATGTTATTAGAAAAATAAAGAGCAAAATATGAAGTACATAATGTTATTAATTTGCCTGTCTTCAGTGGCGAGTGCCAAAAACAACAAAAACCTACCAAAAACATTGGCCTATGAATCTAATGATTATTTTTTGTGCAAACAACACACGATTCGGTATGCTTACTTTATAAAAGTCGCCTATGTTGGACTTTACCTTAATGATTGCTCAATAAAAGAAAGCCTGTTAAACATTGATGACAAAATAATCCGATTCAATTACCAAGTTAATGTAGAGGCCACTGTTTTTAGTGAAGCGGCTGAAGAATTTTATGTTAAGAACCTAAAAAGCGAGCAAGATGATAAGACATTAAGTGAGCTAAAAAACTTTAATAAATTCTATGTAAATATTTCTGCTTCAGACTGGTATGATTTGTACCATAAAAAAGGTGAAAAACTGCAACTATACAAAAATGATAAGTTGCTAGGCTCGAGTTTTAATAAATATTTCTCATCAAATTATTTTAACATTTGGTTTGGAAAACATCCTGCTATTAAAAAGCTAAAGCAATCATTTATTAAGAGTTAGTTATTAGCTTTGAAAACTTCTATCGCCCTTATCCGTGCTTTTTTATAATCAATAATTGGTAAAGAATAACCACATTCTACGCGTTGTTTTTCACTTGGGCTATGAATGTCTTTTCCGGTTAAGCTTGACAGTTCTGGAACAAATTTACGAATGTACTCTCCCCCTTTATCAAACTTTTCTGATTGCAGCGTTGGGTTAAAAACCCGAAAATAAGGCACACTATCACAACCTGTAGAAGCACTCCATTGCCAACCACCGTTATTGGCTGAAAACTCACCATCTATCAGGTTTTTCATGAAATACTTCTCTCCTATACGCCAATCTACAAATAACAGTTTTGTCAAAAAACTGGCTGTAACCATACGCATGCGATTATGCATCCAACCGGTTTGGTTTAATTGACGCATCGCTGCATCAACAACTGTCTCTTATACACATCTGACGCTGCCGACGATCTACTCTGTGTA
>CAJXVJ010000324.1 GCA_913061105.1 uncultured Alcanivoracaceae bacterium
TGGTTAATAAACACTTAAATCGTGATGTGTTGGATGATGAGATTTTTGATGTAGATGAATTGTTAAGAATTAAAGCTGACTTTTATGCCGGTAACCATATTATGGTCAATGTGTTGTGGTTTACTCTGATGTTTCAAATGTGGCGAGAAAGGTGGGGCGTTTGACGAGAACAATTAGTAATTAGTAATTAACAATTAAAGATCAAGAGAATAAGATCACAATCAATCTCAAAAGCGGGTACCCATAAAGGGCACGCCATACAAAAAAATAGATACGCTTTTAATCCTTTGTACGGGCTATCCCTTGTGGTCGCCCTTCTCTTAAAGAATCACGTAATGAAATCGGGTATCCATAAAGGGCACACCATACATTAAGGTCAAAAGTAACCTCCTCTGGCTAAAATATTCATAATCCATAATTGATAATGCTACAATACTTTTATGTTAACTTCTGCCTCTAAAATCTTGTTATCCGTTGTCTTGCTTGGGATTCTCGTGTTTGCGCTCGCGCCAGGTAATTGGACGCCTGCTTGGGTTGTCAATCATGATAAGTTTTCTCATATGGTGGTTTTCTTTATTTTGGCCTTTTTGTTGAAATTTTCATTTCCTAAGATGCCTGTTTTTATGCAGTTATCTCTGCTTATTGCATTTGCTTTTACCATTGAGTTACTGCAGTATTTGTTTTTCAATCGGGGTTTTTCTGTCATAGATTTAATCTATGATTTAATTGGGATTGGGTTGTTTGTTGTTTTAAAAGGGTCAGTACCCTTTTTAGTAGAATTCATTCCCTATAAAAGGGGTACTGCCTCCTTTAAAGCAAATGAATAACACTCCTAAACCAAAACTTCTGTACATTATCTCTGATGACAATTATTTTTTGTCACACCGTTTGGGATTAGCCAAAGCTGCTCAGGCAGATGGATACGATGTTTCGGTATTGGCGTTTGAAAATGATACTAAGTTTACCGATAAGATCAAGTCGCATGGATTTGATTTTATAGGCTTTAATCAAAGGGCGCATGGATTGGGTTTGATTGATAATATTAAACTGATTGCACAAACACGTAAGGTGATTAATCAACACCGGCCTGATTTAATTCATACTGTTTCTATGCGCATGATGTTTTTGGTAACCATTGCTTTTTGGATTTCTAAATCAAAACGCATGGTGGCAACACTAACAGGCATGGGTTATTTAGAAACTGCCAGTAGCCCAATGATTCGCGTGGTGAAGTGGTGTGTGACAAAAGCCTTTAAACTGATGTTTAGCAGTAAACGCATTCAATTGGTTGTGCAAAATGCGGATGATTATGCAGGCGTCAAAGGCAAATTTATTCATGAAAGTCGATTGCATTTGGTGCGTGGGTCAGGAGTTGATACAGATGCTTTTCCTGTGCTGCCATTGCCTGATGATAAATTAATCCAAGTGACTTTTGTGGCGCGTATGTTGAGAGATAAAGGCTTAGAAGAATTGGTGGACGCTGCCTCGATGATAAAAAAGCAAAATATTGCACATATACAAATTAACTTGGTCGGCATGCCACATGAGGTGAATCCATATAGCGTATCGGAAAGGCAGTTACGGGTTTGGCATGATCAAGGATTGGTTAATTGGCAAGGTTTTCGCAGTGATATTGTTGAAGTGTGGCGAGAATCTCATGTGGCGGTATTGCCTTCTTACCGTGAGGGCTTGCCCAAATCACTGTTGGAAGCGGCCAGTTGTGGTCGTGCAATTATCACTACTGATGTGCCTGGATGCCGTGAGATGATAGATGATAATAACAGTAATGGCCTATTGGTTGCAGTGAAACACCCAAGAAAATTGGCCGAGGCCATTGTAGAAATAAGCAAAGATATTCAAAAGCTAGAACAAATGGGTCTAAACAGTCGCAAAATGGTGGAAGAGCATTTTGCTGATACTGTTGTTAATAAACAGATGTTGGACATTTATCGTATTACAATTAATAATTAAAGAGCAAGAGCAATGATGGGCGGGGGCCATCTTACCCAATCACAGAGTTATACAAATAAGCCTATTTATTGTCGTGTTTTTTTGGCTTTATACATGTTTTCATCGGCCTGTTTAAGGGCTTGGTTAAAGTCGGTTTTTCCGTCCAAGACTTGTATGCCGACAGAGATACTTATGGCTGGCGTGGTTTTACTGGCAATTGCCAGTTCGCTTTTTAATTGTGTAATGGATTGTGCTAATTGGTTATCATCGATATCTGGTATGACAGCTAAAAATTCGTCACCACCTAACCTAAACAAGCCTGATTGACTGGTTAACACTTTTCTTAAACAAATCCCAATTCTTTGTAAACACGCATCACCAATCGGATGGCCCCATGTGTCATTTATGGTTTTAAAATCATCCACATCAATATAAATCAAGGTGCTTCTGTTGTCTAGATCATGAATAAAACCCTCCAATTTGCGGCGATTCCATAATCCAGTTAATGGATCATTGTCGACAAGCTGTCGCAGGGATTGTTGTGCTGATTCCATTTCAAGATTGCTGTGTTGGTACTCTTCTATGACGCGATAGACTATGGCAAATAAGCAAGTAATACCCAAAAACAACTCAGCAATTGAATCTAAAAATGATATGTGACTCATATAAGATGGAACTTCAGCGCCAAATAAAGTCGGATAGAGAGCCCATGCATGGTGTAAAAATACACTGGCTTCCACACAGAACATGAATGGCAGTAACACTCTTTTATGTTTGTTGTGCACTATTAAATGGTAGATTCCTGCTGTTGCAAAAATAATGCCAATAATGGTATACACAATGATTTGGATTGTTAATGTATTGACTTTTAAGAAGAATAAAGTCAAAACAAATAAAATACTGATAATAACTAATTTTAGTGATTTATTGGCCAGTAAAACATTTTGATTAAGATACCGGCTCAATCCATGAACCAACAATATCGCAAACCAGATTTTACAAATGGCATATATGAGGTATATGGCACGAAATGATTGATTAGAAAAGTATTCAGAACCTAATAAGACTACGTAGATGGCGAGCAGCCCTGAGAGGTTGAAAATCCATGCCAGCATCCATGATAATACGACTTTTCTGGCGAAATTTTTCCACAAAGCAATGAAGACAAGGACCAATACGAGCACAATTGAAACTGTCTCTTATACACATCTGACGCTGCCGACGATCTACTCTGTGTAG
>CAJXVJ010000325.1 GCA_913061105.1 uncultured Alcanivoracaceae bacterium
CAGAGTAGATCGTCGGCAGCGTCAGATGTGTATAAGAGACAGATTTAATCATGCTGCAAATCAAAAATCTTTCAAAAACCTATGCCAATGGTGTCAAAGCCATAGACAATGTCAGTTTAAATCTCGATCACGGGATGTTCGGACTACTTGGTCCAAATGGTGCAGGAAAATCGTCACTCATGCGTACCATTGCTACCTTACAGCAACCGGATGACGGCAGTATTGTCTTTGATGAAATTAATGTGATCAAAAACCCTCAAGAACTGCGTTTAAAACTGGGCTATTTGCCCCAAGATTTTGATGTGTATCCTCGCATCAGTGCACAAGACTTATTAGAGCACATGGCCATATTAAAAGGCCTGAACAATAAAAAAGAACGCAAAAAAGCCGTAGAAGGTTTGTTGTATCAAACCAATTTGTATCAGCAACGCAAAAAAGCAGTCAGTTCATTTTCTGGTGGCATGAAACAACGATTTGGGATTGCACAAGCTTTGTTAGGTGATCCTCAATTGATCATTGTAGATGAACCCACTGCAGGACTGGATCCAGAAGAGCGCAACCGTTTTCATAATTTATTATCAGATATTGGCGAAAACAAAGTGGTGATCTTGTCCACTCATATCGTTGATGATGTAGAAGAGCTCTGTTCAGATTTTGCTATTTTAGCCGATGGTGCGATTCAAGTTTTAGGCACACCACAAGAATTAACGGCCCAACTCAATAATAAGGTTTAGAAAAAAGTAGTGGCAAAAAATGAAGTAGAGAAAGCCCGTGATGCCTATCAAGTGATTTCAACCAAGTTAAAGGCTGGTGAGACATTGATTCATGTGTTATCAGATGATGATTTGAGTTCAGAAGGGTTTAACAGTGTTGAACCTGATTTAGAAGATGTCTATTTTTCTACCTTGTTTAATTGTAAGAAGTTTTCTCCAGACAACAAAAATGGAGAATAAATTATGTTTTCAAGATTAGCTAAATTCGAAATTAATTACTTTAGAAAACAACCATCGTTTTATGTTATTTCGTTGATTTTCTTTTTGTTGCCATTTTTTGCCATGATTTCGGACAATGTTCAAATCGGAGCAGGTGGATCAAACATCAATTTCAATTCACCCAATGCAATCACCCAAACCATGCTGATTATGTCAGTATTTGGTATGTTTTTGGTGGCCAATTTTATAGGTGGAACTGCCACAAGAGATTATACATTTAAAATGAATGGTATGGTTCACGCCATGCCGGTTTCAAAGTTCAGTTATTTATGGGGCAGATTGTTTGGATCGTGGTTGTTTTGTTTGATTGTGTTTGCTGCTGTCCCACTTGGGACATTAATTGGAAGCTTTTGGCCTGGTGTAGAAGCTGAAAGATTGGGTGCCACCTCATTATATCCTTATTTTAATACTTATTTGATTTTTATTATCCCTAATTTTATATTTACCGGGGCGTTATTCTATGCCTTTGCCACACTCACCAGATCTATGATGGCCATGTATTTAGGTGTAGTGGGCTTTTTTATATTGTTTAGCATGTCAGGGCGTTTGTTAAATGATCCATCTTTATTAACACTATCTGCCATGCTTGATCCTTTTGGGTTGCGTGCTTTTTCACAAGTCACTCGTTATTGGACGCCATTTGAGATGAATAATAATTCAGTGGCGTTAGAAGGACTGATACTACAAAACCGATTATTGTGGTTATCAATTTCTGCTGCGATCATTAGTACCATACATTTTTTTGTTGATATTCGAAAAATCACAAAAATCAAAAAGGAAAAATCAAAAAAAGTAACAAACAAGGCTTTTAATAAAGACTTATTGGTACTTTCCCCTGTTGACTCTAGCGCTACTCAATGGAGTCGATTTTTATCCAGAACTGTATTTGAAATAAAGCAAGTGGTAAAAAGCCCTGCATTTATTGTGCTCTGTGTTTTGTGTATTTTCTTACTGTTTACTATTTACATGGGCTCATCAGGCAGTTTTGGAACAGACAATTGGCCACTGACAAGAAACATGGCTGAACATATAAGAGAGTCATTTGATTTGCTCATATTGATCATTGTTGTTTACTATGCTGGCGAGACGGTATGGCGAGAAAGACAACTGGGCATGGGTGATATTGTTGATTCAACTCCATCAAGAAATTGGACACTGTATTTTCCGAAAGTATTGGCACTATTTACTGTGGTCTTTAGTTTGTTGGCCATTGGTGTTTTATTTACCACCATGTTTCAAGCCACCAATGGATATACCAATTTTGAATGGGGTGTCTATTTTACCTTGTTAACCACAGTCTATTTAATTCCAACCATGATGATGACAATTTTGTCTGTGTTTTTTCAAATCATTACACCCAACAAATACATGGGCATGTTGTTTTTTGTGGTATTTTTTGTGGCAATGATTGTACTGAGTCAATTAGGGTTAGAGCACAATCTGTGGAGTTTTGCATCGACACCAGCCTCTCCATTCAGTGACATGAATCAATTTGGTCATTATGTAGAACCTTTGGTGGCATATAATTTATATTGGTTAGGCCTGACAGTTTTACTGGTCACATTGGGTTATGGGTTGTTTAGACGTGGTACTGAATATGGGTTTAAATACAGGTGGTCGCAGTTGCGCAATACTTTAGGCGCAACAGGAATGGTTTCAGTCGTGATTGGTTTTGCTTTGTTTGTGGGCATGGGTTCTTATATTTATTATAACACCTCAGTGTTGAATAATTTTATGACTACTGATGAAACCTTTGAACAACAAGCCATGTATGAGAAAACATACAAACAATTTGAAAAAACCCCGATTGCAAAGATTACAGACGTAAATCTCAATGTTGATATCTATCCCTATCAAAGAAAAGTCAAGGTTGATGGTTATTACGTGGTTCAGAATAAAACCGATGCTCCTATTGCTAAAGAAATAATCAGTTGGGATCAAAATAGCACGGTTGAATTAAAAAACGATGGATTAAAAATTACTGAGTTCAACAAAGGTTTTAAGACTGGTTGGTTAAATTTTGAACCTGTTTTAATGCCTGGTGAGTCTAAGAAGATTGAATTTACCGTATTAAGACAAGCCAAAGGTTTTGTTGATGCCAATTCAGATAACACGATTGTTGCCAATGGTTCATTCATTAACCTGTCTCTTATACACATCTCCGAGCCCACGAGACAGGCAGAAA
>CAJXVJ010000326.1 GCA_913061105.1 uncultured Alcanivoracaceae bacterium
GAGATTTCTGCCTGTCTCGTGGGCTCGGAGATGTGTATAAGAGACAGCTTTATGATCGATTAAAAGTCGATGAAAGTAAAATCCAAGGCATGATAAGTGCCATTGATAAAGTTAAGCAAATGTCTGATCCAGAAGGAAAAATTTTGTATTCTTATCAAAAAGAACAAGATTTAATGGTAGAGAATCGCGTCGTTCCTTTTGGTACCATTCTGATTATTTATGAATCTCGCCCTGATGTTACCATTGAGGCAGCGATCACTGCATTTAAAGCAGGCAACAAAATCTTATTGAAGGGCGGAAAAGAAGCCAGAAATAGCAATTTAGTATTGGTTGATCTGTGGCAAAAGGCTCTGAGGCAAAATGCTCAAGATCCAAATTGTGTCCAATACCTTGATTATGATAGGGCACAAACTCAAGAATTAATCAAAAATAATACACACAATATTGATGTGATCATTCCGCGCGGAGGTGAACAATTGATTCAGTCCATTCGTACAAATACTGAAATCCCAATGATTATTTCAGGACGTGGCAATAATTTTTTGTATATCGATGAAAAGGCAAATTTTGAAATGGCCATTGCTATTATATTGGATGGAAAAAAACGCATCAGTGTCTGTAATGCATTGGATAAAGTGTACATACATAACAGTCACTGTGGTCACTCGCAAATGATGCCATTAATCGATGCTCTGCTAGAATCCAACATTGATATCATAGCAGATAGAAAGATTCAAAAATTACATCATGCCATTCAACCCATAAATGACGAAAGCATTTATTATCAAGAATTTTTGGCCAATAAAATATTGTTGGCGCAAACAAATGATATGTCGCAGGCCATTGATGGCATTAACAAATATTCAGGTGGCCACTCGGCTGTGATTGTAACTAGTAATGAAGAAAAAGCACACATATTTCAAAACAGCGTTGATTGCGCTGCTGTATACCATAACGCATCGAGCCGATTTACTGACGGTGGAGAATTTGGATTAGGCGCTGAAATTGCCATCAGCACACAAAAATTACATTTTCGTGGCCCAGTTGGCTTGAATGAACTGGTCACCAATAAATGGTTTATAACAGGCAATGGTAATGTACGAGGCTAAAAACTTTTATGTCTAAAAAAACACTCATCTTAAAAATTGGATCCTCTACATTAACTGCCGGTTCAGATCGCATATCTCGTGGCAAAATTGAAGACATGGCCAGGCAAATAATTGAATTAAAAAGCCAATACAATATCGCCATAGTCTCATCAGGTGCCATCGCTACAGCCAATCATTTTATGGCTGTTAATAAATGGAAAATGACACAGTCACGCCAAGCATTATCAGCAATTGGACAGCCCATATTAATGCAAATATACAATGAAATATTCAGAGATTTTGGTCTTTCATCAGCTCAATGTTTATTAACTTATCGAGACTTTGATAACAAAGAAGCACAAACCAACATAAAAAATACTTTAAGTGACTTATTTAACCATGGTTTTATACCCATCATCAATGAAAATGATACCATTGCCATCGATGAAATAGTCTTTGGTGACAACGATAAGTTATCTGCCTATGTGGCCAATCTTGTTTGTGCTGATTTACTTGTATTGGCCTCAGACATTGATGGGTTATTTGATAAAAACCCACAAAAATATCCAGATGCCAAGCTTATCCCTGAGATCAATGACATTATAGATTGTCAACAATACATCGATGAGAACACGGACAATGATTTGGGTACTGGTGGCATGACATCTAAAATACAAGCGGCCGAAATATGTGCCAGAAATCAAACTGAAATGTGGATAGTCAATGGTGGTAAAAAGAATTTCATCCTTGATACCATGCAACAAATGATACCTCACACACGTTTTGTATTTGAATAATTCCGTAATTTGATTATCTCAATAAAGCGAAATAGATAGAGGATTCATAATCAATTTAAAAAATAATGAAAACATCCCATAATATTAAAAGGTACTGACTACATTTTACTACATGTTTTATTGAATCTAATCTTTAAAAAATGCAGTGGTCTTGTTATCATTGGGAAACATCAATTCAACTTTATAATCACCAATAGTTACATCTTGAACGGCTCCCAAGTTTGCAATGATTGAAAAAAATGAAAAGGTTTCACCTTTAAGATTTATTTCAGTTGCCAACACGGATTGTTGGTTATCTAGTGCTTTTAATTCGTCTTTAGATGAAATTTTATCAGCCAGTTTTTTTTGTAATTGTTCCAATTTATTAGTACTACCATACATGGCGGCTTCGTTTTTTAATCGCAATAACAAATGTGCGACAGTATAATTCCAATTGATGATTTTTGATTGTTTTGGCTCATCATCAATAAGGGCTTGAATAAAATTAGTGTGATTTGCAAAACCTATTTCAGCCATAATCTCCATGGCAGATTGATTAGCATTAACAATATCCCAATCTTTATTTAATACAAGAGCTGGATAAGGCATGTGATTATTTAACATTAAATCCATGGCATTAAATACAGGTTTTAGGTCAATTTCTGGACGGTCAGAGTTACTAAATACTGGTGCAAAACCAGCAATCAATAAGGCATTATTGATTTCATTTTTTGTCACATTTAAAAACGTGCCTAACTTAATTATCATCTGCCTGCTTGGGCTTGATCGACCCGTTTCAAGAAAGCTGATATGCTTACTTGAAACATCAATTTCTACGGATAATTGTAATTGACTGTACCTTTGCTGCTTGCGCCAATTGTTTAATATGTTGCCAAATGAATTTTTCATAGAGTAATTATAAACATACCTTCAAATAAATACCATTACCTCATAGGTAATTGCTTTGAGAAATTATTTTATTACAATGTCGTTTAATTAATTAGAAAAAGGTATATCATGACATTAGAATTCAGATCAAAGTTAATGCAGTTTGTTGCCATTGGTTTTATGCTATTTAGCATAACGTGGGCATTGGCACCATATACATCGATTAATCTGCCCTCAAGGTTTATTATAGATTTACTCGATTGGCCACTTAATAATTTATCTGCTGAGTTAAGCAGGGAAGTTAAATGGCTATCTTCTATTGGCGCAGGATTGCTGATTGCTTTTTCAATATCTGTCTCTTATACACATCTGACGCTGCCGACGATCTACTCTGTGTAG
>CAJXVJ010000327.1 GCA_913061105.1 uncultured Alcanivoracaceae bacterium
GAGATTTCTGCCTGTCTCGTGGGCTCGGAGATGTGTATAAGAGACAGATGTAGAAATCCTTAAGTTCAAGGCTTAAAATGTGAGTTGATAAGCATCAATGACCATTTTTAACCTCAAATTTTAGATTTATACTTTATTCATAATCTTCAAAAGAAGTTGTATTGGAAATCTACCCCCCAAATCCTTGGGTCATTAACAATGCCCTCAAGGTTATTAAAATCAATGGCTGCAATCAACTTATCTTGATCAGTAATATTTCTTCCAAATAGACCAGTTGACCATTTGTCAGTTTCATAAGCAACTCTTGCACCGCCTACAGCAAATGCATCGCCTTGAAACTCTTCTGATTCATATAAGAAGAAGCTATAAGAACTTTTATACGACCAATCAGTTGATAATACTATGTTAGCTCCACCATCTAGGGGAATAATATGTTTCAATACAAGATTAGATACCCATTCTGGCGCTCTTGGTAATGAATTACCATCGATGGATACTGTGCCTTCAATTGCACCAGCTGGATCTAATACAGTACAGTTACTGCCACATGGAGATACGGTTAAATCTTTGTCTTGAATTTCAGTGTTATTATAACTGAGTCCAAAAGTTAACAGTGTGTTATCGCCCAATTTTGCAGTTAAGTCAGTTTCGAAACCAAAACCAACAGTTTTATCAGCATTGACCAATTGATTGACATTGGCTGAACCTGAACCGGCTGTTAATTGTTGATCATTCATTTGATAGTAGAATACTGCAGCATTTAGACGCGCTCTGCCATCTGCCATGTCTTTTTTGAAACCTGCTTCAAGAGAGGTCACTGTTTCAGAATCAGCAACTGTAATGGCCCCACCAAATAGTACACGACCCTGAATACTCGGGGCTCTAAAACCACGTGCCAAACGGCCATAAACATTGGTATCATCATCAAGAACATGACTAATGCTTAAATTACCTGAGAAGTTACTGTCAGATGGATTAACCGATGCCTCAGGAACCGGATCACCACCAAATGGGGCTTGTGGTACTGCTGCTGAATATTCTTTGTCATCATCTGACCATCTTAAGCCAGCTGTTACAGTTGTTTCATCAGAAATATAAAAATCAGCCTGTCCGAATAATGCAAAAGCTGTCGTATCTTGTGTTTGAGTTGCATATCCTGTTACTGTATCTGATAAATCATCATAGTTAAATGTATCTACTTCTAAATGCTCGTCGAAGTAAAAAACACCCGCTTGCCAAAAATGGCTGTCTGTACTGTTAGATATTCTGAATTCTTGAGTAAATTGAGAATGGTCTGGAATGCCATCTGCTGTTTGTGCAGGAAATGGAATAAAACCAGGCCCTGATGGAATGTCTGGCTCTAGGAATATAGCACCATAACCACCATCAACATCACCACGAGAATAAGCTTCAACCGATTCATAGCCTGTAATGGATGAGAATACCATGCCGTTTGATAAATCCCACTCAAGTTTACCCATAAAGCCTGTTGATTCAACAGTTTGAGCATTGTTACCATCATATGAAACTATTGTTCTATCATACCCTGGTACAAAGTTATTTGTGCCTTGTTCAATGATATTTGCTCTAAATACACGTGCTGTTCCATCCATGTCACGGCCATGTACATTAATTAATGCGCTAAAATCTTCGCCATCATAGGCCAATTGAATCCTGTAGGCATCTTCTGAATATTCTTCTAGGTCGCCACCACCATTTTCAGATCCACCAACCAATATTAAATTGGGATCAACAAGTCCTGGACGATTATCAACCCAGTCATCTCTTTCATCATGTAAGTACGAAAAACGCATAGATACATTGTTACCAATTGAACCGCCTAATGCGCCTTCAAATGATACTTGATCAAATTCACCAAAACCAATTTTTGCATAACCGTCAAGTTCTTCAGTTGGTTTAACAGAATCAAACTTTACAATACCTGCTGGTGTATTACGACCAAATAATGTGCCTTGTGGACCACGCAGTATTTCTACTCGATCCATATCAAACACAGGAAATCCTTTCAACATCGGGTTTTCCATAACAATGTCATCATAAACAAGTGATACAGGTTGTGAAGCATTCATATCAAAATCTGTGTTTCCTAGACCACGAATATAAAAACGGGGGAAAACACGACCAAAATCTGATTCAACAATTAAACTAGGGACACGTCCAGAAATAAATCGGATGTCTGATCCACCAGATCTCAATTCATCTAAAACTTCGCCTTGTACAGCAGTCACTGACATAGGGACATCCTGCAAATTCTGTTCAGTCTTTTGAGCCGTTACTATGACTTCTTCAAGCATAGAATCGTCTCTTTCCTCATCTTGTGCTTGGACAATTGATATTGGCAATGTAGTGGCCAATGCCAGTCCAATGCTAATATTCAAAATAGATTTTTTCAATTTCATAGACAACCTCATAAATAGTAATAGCTAAAAATTATATTACACTCAGTTAATATTAACAATATTTAACAAAATTTTAACAAATAAAATCTGGTTTATTTAATATGCGTTGTAAAGATTGTAAATACAATCCCAAATGAAAACCATCCATTAGGGCATGATGAACTTCAATTGAAATCGGCATCATGAATTTACCGTTTTCTAAATGGTATTTTCCAAACACTATTTTGGGGATTGAATCATTGGTTGAATAGTTTCTTGGATGAGAAAAACTGGTAAATGAAATCCATGGGATAACTGAATAATGAATGATGTCTAAATCGTTGTTACGTCCATCAAAATCGGTTTGTCCTTTTTTGTTTAGATCAATTTGAATTTTGGCGTTATTATTGAATGCTTGAAAATCAGGAAAATAATCAAAATAGCAAAAATTAAATGTATTATCTGGATTGAGTACAGTACTGCCTGCATAGATTGAATCACAAACCACAACGCTATCACCTTTAAGTCTGTATTTAAATTCTTCTATTTGATTGGCTGTAAAGATTGACGCATAAAGCATTGATGTTGAGAACGAGCATTGACTCTGTTTGGTTTTATTAACCAATTCTGTCACATCTAACATAGAACAAATGTTAAAAAATGGATTATCGTATTTTTTAAAAAATTTGTATTGGTTTAAACGCTGTCTCTTATACACATCTCCGAGCCCACGA
>CAJXVJ010000328.1 GCA_913061105.1 uncultured Alcanivoracaceae bacterium
AATTTAAATAATCAATATAATTCTGAAAATTTTGTTAATGCTTATAATAAATCTAATTCGACTAATTTAGCTGGTAGCGGATCTTTTGTTGGGTTCGAAAAAACTGTTACATTAGGTTTGGATGCAGATGTATCTGGAACTGTTAGTTCAGGTGATGTATTGATTTATGATCTATTTGTAGAAAATAATGATAATGTTAACGCCAGTGGATTGTTTATTGAAGATGTATTAGATTCCAATACTGACTTAATTAGCGGCAGTGTCACCACTTCTCAAGGCAATATAATCAATGGTAATCAACCAAATGATACTTTTGTTGAAGTAAATGTTGGTAATCTAGATATTGCAGAATCTGTTATTGTTTCTTTTTCAGCGACCATAAATGTTGTTCCAGATGGTCAAATTATTGATATCGTTAACCAAGCCGTATTAGAAACAGATAATGTTGGTACAATTTTATCAGATGATCCTAATTCATTTAGTGAACCTTATGAACCAACTGTTATCCGTGCACAAGGAGCCACTGTTGATTTATATGATGAATTTGATGAAGATGATTTTGCTGCATATCATGAGGTTCCAACTCCCATTGAATTACGTACAGAAGTAGATCGTATAAAAGGGTCAATAGGTGGACCTGGTGTTGATTTAGAAGATTGTTTTACATTTACCGTTGAGCCACATAGGGTTGTAAACTCAATTATATTAGAAAGTTATGAAACCTCAGGTGACAATCAATCAACAGATTACCATATTTACCTAGGTTTGCCTCCGGTAAAGTTTTCTGAAGGTAATTTTTACAGAGGGGTTTTAACTGAAAATGGATTAAGTTTTTCAATTATGCCAGGTAGAACCATGATAGAAGGTGATTATTCTGTGTGTTTAATTGAAGCCACACCTGGTCAAGATTATTCACTGGTATTTCTATCAGAAATCGAAGACAATATTTTTAATAGTAGTTTTGAACAACCCAAACCATAAATGGAGAGATTTGACACTTCTGTTCGTTACCATGCTTGGTATGAACATTGGCACCGATATCATTTTGTATTAGAACTTGTTAAAAATAAAAAAGTATGTGATGCGGCCTGTGGTGTTGGATATGGTAGCGCATTAATGGCTTCTGTTGCTAATTCTGTCACTGGAATTGATTTAAACAAAAAAACCATTGATGCTGCAACTAAAGAATACTCCTCTATAAGTAATTTAAAATACAAACAGTCAAATGCTATCAACCTTGATTGTGAAGATAACTCATATGATGTGTTGGTTTCTTTCGAAACTTTAGAGCATTTGTATGAACACGATGAATTACTGACTGAATTTCAAAGAGTCTTAAAAACCGATGGTTTATTGATAATATCAACACCTGATAAGGATGTGTATTCTGCAAATGATGACCATAACCATTTCCACGTGAAAGAATTAACATCATTGGAATTTGACGGTTTGATTGATTCTAAATTTAAATACAATAAAACATATGGTCAACAATTCCAATTACTTTCTGTTATTGAAAAATTACAAATAGAAGAAAATCACAGCGATTATAAATCAGTATATGTTAAGCAAGGCAAAGAAAATCTAAGTATTAAAAACGAATCAAAACCGCAATACTTAATAAAGTTATGTAGCAATAACAAACAAACAATAAATAATATTGAAATGCCTAATATCCATACATTTGCTGACAGCACAAACAGTTTGTACCACCATTATGAAGAACAAGTTATTCGGCTTTTACAAATAGACAAGCAAAATAAGCTTTTAATTGAAACAGTTGAGAAACAAAATACTTTGATCGATCATCTAAAAGCAAGACTAGGATTCTAACCTTTTAAATATAAGGCTTTTTCCCATTTTGCAAGATTATTTTCAAGAACGTAATTCTCATTGACCCAATCGTACATTTCTTTACCGTTCTTTCTCCTAATTTCCTTGTTATTTGCTAATGAAATTATTTTTCTAATCCATATTTCAGGAGAGTTTTTCAATTTAATCGCTGGTGAATCATTATAGTTTTCTATTTCACTACATAATGTTGTAATGCCTAATGCACCATATTCAAGTAAGCGTAAGTTACTTTTTGCCTTATTAAAGTTATTGAGTGTTAATGGAGCAATGGCAATATCAAGTTTTAATGATTTTAATTTTCTGTGATAATCTGCTAATGGAGTATGAGTGTGAAATTCAATAGAATGATCAGCACTGTCAATAAAGTCAGGTTTGTCACCATAAAATACCCAATCTACATGTTCTTTTGTTGCATTAATAACAGGTTGTAACCAATTTAAATCTTTAGCATGTTGGCCTGCTCCTGCCCAACCAATCCTTACTTTTAAGTTGTCGGTATGATTTATGTCTTCACTAAACCACAATTCATGAGGTAACAAATTATTAATTACAACTATGTCTTTATGTAAATGGGCAAACTTGTTGGCCAAATAATCAGTTGTCACAATAAATCGATCAACAAGGGTTAGTGCTTGTTTTATGTTGCTATCAATGTTTGAAGGATTTGAATGTGAATAAGGATTGTAACCTGGTATTTCAGTCAATAAATCATCCATGCTCAAAACCATTGGAATTTCTAAATAAGCCCTATATTGTTTCAATGCATGTAATTGATTGTTGCTCAAAAAATTGTGTAATAGCAATACATCAGTTTCTTGTTTATTAATTTCAAAATAACTGGCAGTTCTCTTTTGTCTTGATTCAGGTAAAAAATGACAACTAATCTGATTGTTCGCAGCCAATGCGCTCAATGGCGCCTTTACACGATAAAACCCACTGGCCCAATTGTCATTTGCATATGCCAGTATTCTGGGTAAATTTTTTGGTGTTTTAAATGTTCCAAATAAAACATCCAATTCATTATTCTCATGGTTTGTATAAGATTTTGAGTAATGTTGTGCATTTAGATAAAACTCTTTGTTACTTTGGATCAGTTGATTGCGTTGATTTTCTAATGTATCTTCGATTGGTAATTGACAGAAACTGGGTAATTTATCTACCATAATACCTGTTAATGGTAACAGTGCGCACTTCATTCCTAACTTATGTAAATGTTGACTAATTTGCGACTGTCTCTTATACACATCTCCGAGCCCACGAGACAGGCAGAAATCTCG
>CAJXVJ010000329.1 GCA_913061105.1 uncultured Alcanivoracaceae bacterium
TCTACACAGAGTAGATCGTCGGCAGCGTCAGATGTGTATAAGAGACAGCCCTTACACCCAGTGAATATATGCAGTTTCGCCACGTTTTTGGCAGTGCATCAGGATTTCAGTCAGTTCAATACCGTTTAGTGGAATTCTTATTGGGTAATAAAAACAAAGGCATGTTAAAGTTGTTTCCAAAAGACAGTGATTCTTACAAAGAATTACATGCTGTCCTTTTAACACCTTCAGTCTATGATGTATTTATACAACATCTGCATAAATGTGGTTATCCTATTCCTAATGAATGTTTACAAAGAGATTGGTCAAAACCCCATGAATTCAATGATGATTTGGTTGCTGTTTTTGTCGATATTTATAAAGACACCAATAAACATTGGGATGCTTATGCCTTGTGTGAACAATTGGTTGATGTTGAACAGTCATTTCAAATGTGGCGATTCAGACACATGAAAACTGTTGAAAGAATCATAGGATTTAAAAAAGGATCAGGTGGCTCAAGCGGCGTTGCTTTCCTTAAAAAAGCCCTTGAGTTAACATTTTTTCCAGAACTGTTAGAAGTTAGAACACATTTGTAGAATACTTTTCTTGATAATATAATTAAAAAAGCCTCTACAACCAATGTTTTAGAGGCTTTTTATTATCTACTAAAAAACTTAATGCGTTGCAGTAAATATTTTTACCGGAATTTCATCACGAGACCATGTGCCACCTTCGCTGCCTTGATAGGTGATATCCACAGCCATGACTCCATCGCTGTCATTGCCATTAATCGCATCTAATGTCAGGGTCAAAGATCCAGCTACCACATCCGTTACCTCGGTTGAATTGGCATCTCTGGCATAACCAGACAATTCTAATAAGTCTAACACAATTTCTTGGCCAACTTGGAAACCTGATTCTATGCCTTGGGCCCATCTTGGGTTGCCATCGGCATCGAAATAATACATGATAACAACCAGAACATCACCGGAATAAGTGATGGATAGTCCCCAACCAGTATCAGCCAATCCAGCCCACCAAGTCCCACCAAAATCGGGAGTAGGGTAGTTATTTTCAGCAATGATCGGCTCAAGACACCAATCATCTTGCTGATTGCCTATTTGCCAAGAAGCCAAAGACACATTGTCAGGGCGATCGACTCCATCATTACAGGCATCTGCTGCAGAAGCAATGTTGCTATTAAAGTCAATTTTTAAACTATTGGTGCCAATCGAATCATCGATGGTAAACGGTGTAGCACCTCCTGGTCCAATGTCATAATCATAAATGGATCTTTGCAAAGTATTATTTGCCATTTCCATGTTCAAGACGTTGCCTTCAAGCGTAGTTAAAGACGTGTACCATTCTGGTTTGCCTTCACTGTTATAGGTGTAGAAGATGGTGAAGTACAAATCTGTGCCTTCAATGGCTTCAACCACAAAACCATGTCCATTGCGGGTACGGTCATAATAGAATCCAGGTTGAGGTTTGGTGTTTTTGGGACGAGGGTCCCAACCAATATCCCACAATACTGGTGTGGCCAGTCCTAAATCTCTTAAATTTACCTCTAGAATGGGTTCCATTAATTCGGTATATGATCTGTTAAAATGCGATACAGAAGATCCTGGTGAGAGGGTTGATGGAGAGTATAATTGTGCTAAGCCAGTGCCAATATTACTTAATGTATTTAATTCAGAATTAGCAACTAGTTCAGAATTCCACAGTAATTTATTGGGAGTTGTTATGGCCAACTCTCTTTCAGCATCAGTGGCCATGTCATTAAGCGCTGTAATACTGTCATCATTATTATGGGCGACTAGATAATTTGAAAAAATATCATTTCTATTACATAATTTAGTTCCTACTGTGTGATTGATGTTCCCAGCGCCAGGACAGGATAGAGTTACATCATCGCCAGTATGAATTGCTGATGAAAAACCAATACCATGTGTCATTTCGTGCAAAGCTGTGGTTACAAAATCAACATCGTTTCCTGGTGATGTTGAATTTATCCCATAAAAATATCGGATTGAGCCCAGCCCTTGGTTTGTATCAATCAAGGGATTAAAATTAATTAAAATAGAATGTATATTACAAGAACCTCCACTAAATTTACAGGAAGCAGTCCCAGCTTGGCGTTCAGCCAATGCGATTGGATACCAAGTGTTTTCGATGGCACCAGGTGTTCCAAATATAAATGTACGTGCACTAGCATTGGCTAATACAGCTGAAGTGGCTGAAGTTTCTAAATCTGTGGGCCAGCACCCTTGAATAATGATCGGGGTCCCAGATTGGATGTTCTCTGTCATTAATTCTGCCGCTTTTAGCGCTGCATTTTTCCTGGCTTCACCAAGCGTTGTTGCATTGTTGCCTGCTACAGGAGTAAATGGAGTGGTATCATTCCAACCTTCTATATTACAGGGTGTTGAGCTACCAAGAATTGTACTTTGATCAAATATAAAATCGATTTCCGGATTGGATAGCGGCAAATCACTGTGCGTTGCAGTTAAATTTATTGATTCTGGTAAATTATTGAAATTGAAAACAGCGATATACCATTTGCCTTTTCTTAATGGAAAATTTAAAGCCGATGAAATATTAAAATATTCATTGGCATCTACTCCAGCGGAATAATAATTGGCTTCATTTAGTATTTGGTTGAAATTACTTGAAGTAAAATCGCTTCCAAATTTCATAAAAAGATCAAAGTCAGAATTAGCGATGCCATTCGATATTTCAACATTCAATGTATTTGCAGTTTCAGGTATATCAACAAATAAACCAGAGCTTAATGTATTGCCATTAAGTTGAAATGTTACGGTTTCGCCATTATTCAATGCCTGAGAATTAACAAGATTGCTAAATACTATCAATAATAATAAAATAATTTTCATTTGTCTTCTCTAACAGTTTTATTTGTGTGTTTATGAGTTTTATTACATTTGTGCTTTAATTTACCATGTTGATCTATTGCCACACTAGTTTGATAAATAGATGTAGGTTCTATCACATCGGTATGAGGGAACTTTTGTGAATCTGTCTCTTATACACATCTGACGCTGCCGACGATCTACTCTGTGTAG
>CAJXVJ010000330.1 GCA_913061105.1 uncultured Alcanivoracaceae bacterium
CATCTCTTCAAAAATGATTGAACTGTCTAAGCGTGATAAGCCTAATCCACCGTATTCTTCTGGTGAATACAAACCCAAAAAGCCCAAATCACCAGTGGCTTTAATGACATCAACAGGAAAATGTGACTCTTTGTCCCATTCTGCTGCATTTGGTGCCATTTCTTTTTCAGCAAATTCTTTGGCAGCTTGTTTAAACGCTACTTGATCTTCAGTTAAATTAAAATTCATGTTGTCCCCATGTATTTGACGTCATTCTCGTGAAGGCAGGAATGACGGTTATTTTAAATTATTTCAAATTAATCGATAAATTTGGAGCATGTCCATCTGGAATATCGCTTTCAAACCAACGAGAAGTGACTGTTTTTGTTTCTGTGTAGAACTTAACAGCTTGCTTACCATAGGCATGTTGATCACCATAAAAAGATTTTCTCCAGCCTGTGAATGAAAAGAAAGGCAAAGGCACTGGAATTGGAATATTAATGCCCACTTGACCTACTTTGATTTCATGTTGGAATTTACGCGCCGCAGCACCAGAATTGGTGAATATAGATGTGCCATTTCCATAAGGGTTATCATTAATCATTTTAATCGCATCTTCTAATGTATCTGCACGCATTAAACACAAAACTGGCCCAAAAATCTCATTGGTATAGATTGACATGTCAGTGGTCACATTATCAAATAATGTTGGCCCAACCCAATTGCCATTCTCAAAGTTTTCAACTTTAAAATCACGACCATCTAGAACCAATTCAGCACCATCATCAACACCTTGAGTAATTAATCCATTAATTCTCTGCACAGCTTGTTGGTTAATCACAGGTCCATAATCTGATCCTTCATTTTTCCAATACCCAGGTTTAAGCTTTTTCATGGCAATTGTGAGATCATCAATCCAATCTTTTGCTTCACCAACTAATACAGCTACAGAAATTCCCATACAGCGTTGACCAGCAGCGCCACAAGCAGCACCAACTATGCCATTAATAACTTGGTTTTTATTGGCATCTGGCATCACCACTAAATGATTTTTAGCACCAGTAAAAGCTTGGACTCTTTTTAAGTTATCCGTACCTGTTTTATAAATGTGCTCACCCACACCGACTGAACCGACAAATGATATGGCTTGAACATCTTCGTGATTCAACAATTGATTCACCTGATCTTTACCACCATGAATCACTTGTAATACGTCTTTAGGAAAACCCGCTTCATAAAATAATTCAGCTAATCTATTTGGAGTTTTTGGATCTTGTTCTGAAGGCTTTAACACAAATGTATTTCCACAGACAATCGCCAATGGGAACATCCACAATGGAATCATTGCAGGGAAGTTAAATGGTGTTATACCTACACACACACCTAATGGCTGTATAACAGAATAGGTATCAATGCCATTGGCCACATTTTCAACGTATTCCCCCATCATCATTGATGCCACACCAGCAGCATGCTCTGCCACTTCAATTCCACGCCACACATCACCTTTGGCATCTTCAAATGTTTTACCGGTTTCTTCAGCTAGTATTTCAGCGATTTCATCGTGGTGTTTTTTGAGTAAATGCTGATATTGTAATACCATGCGCGCTCTGACAGGAACAGGTACATCTTTCCATGTTTCAAAAGCAGATTTTGCAGATGAAATAGCCGTTTCAACTTCATCATGGGTTGCCATGGGTACTTGGTATAAAACATCTTGATTGGCTGGATTGGTTACATCTAACCATTGATCAGATTTACTAATAACTGACTTACCATCAATAAACATATTGATTCTTTCTAACATAGGTGTCCCCTAAAATTAATGAATGTGATTTTGATTTTGTCGAATAACTAATGGAACATAGAAAATTCGCGATATATTATAGCATTTTATTTGTAATATATCTAAAATAAATAACACTGAATCAAGCTAATATAATTTGTGACTCGCATAAAAAAAGGTCATGTGAAATGACCTTTTATAATAAATACTCATATTTAAATTTAGCTATATATATTTTTTTCTCTTAACTCAACTTCTTTTTCCAAATCAGTTTCTGTTTCTGAATCATTTTGACTCGAGCCTTCAACCAATTGAAGTTCGTCAGTATGTGTTTCTTCTATTTCTAAGTCACTCCCTGCTTCTTCAACATCACTTAAAACTGGCATTTCCTTTGTAACCGCTTTTGAAACAACAGACTCTTCATTAGATTCTTCAACCAATTCCTGATCAGAATCATCAACAGTTTCTTCAACTAAATCATCTGCAACTGCTATTGTTTCACTCTTGGTTTCTGAATGCTTCTGTTTGCTTTCTTTTTCTTCTGTGAGATACTCCAATGTTACTTTATTGCCTTTGCGCTGTTCTAATTGTTCTTGGATTTGATCTTCAGTCATTAATTTTCTGGCGCTTTTACCCAGGTGATCAAACACTTTTTTATAGCTTTGAGTCATCCCATCAACTAGATCAGCTGTTTCCTCGAAGTGTTCGGCCACATCTTTTTGATAGTTTTCTAATTCTTTTTCTAATTTGGCTATGGTCTGCTCAGAGTCTTTGTTTGATCCAGTGGCAAAATACATGATAAGTGCGCCTATAACCAAACCCAATAAAACTGCTGAGAATATGTAAAAATACTGATCTGACATTTAAAAAACCTTTTATAATTGTATATATGACTAAATATGGGCTTGATTATTTATATCAAGCCCATTTAACAATAATTTGCATTATTTTTTGGTTTGTTTTTTCAATCTTGATTTTTCTTTTTTTATCGCCTTTTTGTGTTGTTTTCTCTTGTACTTTAATATCATAAAATACATTTCATCTTTATAAAACAAGCGCTTCTTTTTCAATTGTTCTACATAATCATCAGAAGGGGTTTCAATTTCTTGTTGGATTCGCATTAGCTCATCATCAACATCATCGTATTCATTAAAAAAGCGTGCAAAATGATTGTTGTTCATTTTTAAATGGCGAATTTCTTGTTCATATTCTGGAAATTCATGGTGTAAGTCGTGTTTTTCACCGTACATATATAAAGACCTCTCTTTAAGCTGTCTCTTATACACATCTGACGC
>CAJXVJ010000331.1 GCA_913061105.1 uncultured Alcanivoracaceae bacterium
TCGGCAGCGTCAGATGTGTATAAGAGACAGAATAAAAACTTTTCTTTTTTGTTAAACAAATGTATTCTAGGCGAACTTATAGATGAGTGCAGATGAAGGTTGGTTGTTTGTTTGAAATAAAAATGACTCCAACACATCTGATTTCCTTAATTTGAAATAGAGTGAAAGCACAGTATGTTAAATCATAAAAAAAGTAATAATATACTCAATAATACCTTTTTGAGTATAATTTTAGTCCTAGGAGTTGCCAGTGTAAATGCGCAACAATTAAGAACAGCAGTCCAAGTTGCTGTTGACACTAACGATGCATCTGCAACAACCCAAGTTAGAATAGATAAACTAAACAATCAAGCTGATGGTTTGACAAGTGAATATAGGAATCTATTAAATCAAATTGAAAGTTTGCGTGCTTATAACAAGCAATTAAGTGCTGTTGTAAATGATCAAAGAGAGGCAATTGATTCAATTAACCAAGAAATGACAACTTTAGAGCAAACCAATAGAGCGATTGTTCCTATGATTATAGAAATGGTTGATGCATTAGGAAAGCTTGTTGAAGCAGATCTTCCGTTTAAAAAAGATGAAAGACAAGAAAGAGTCGCTAATTTAGAAAACATGTTGGGCGATTCAGATTTCACAACAGCTGAAAAATACAGAAAAGTAACCGAAGCTTATGGTATTGAATTAGATTATGGATCAACAGTAGATTCATATCTTGGAACATTGCCATCAGGTAAACAAGTGGATTTTTTAAGAGTTGGCAGAACGACATTAATTTATCAAACTCTTAATCAAGAAGTTTCAGGTTGGTGGAATCCAGTAAAAAATGATTTTGAAACATTAGATAGACAATATAATTCTGAAATCAAAGAAGCCATACGTATTGCAAAAAAACAAGCATCTCCGGATTTAGCAGGTTTGCCTGTTATGGGTGCAGAAAATGCTGGAGGTCAATAACATGAAAGCAATTAATTTAAAAAAATCCCTAATGGTCCTAATGGTATCATTACTAACTGTTACTTCAGTCAATGCAACAACATTATCAGATTTGGTAAAAGCAGTTAAGAAATCGGCCACCGAAAGTTCGGCTGAAAACAAACAACGTCTTGTTGAATTTAAAAACAAAAGAGATGAACAACAAAGATTGCTTACAAATGCAAAAAACACATTAAATGAATTAGAAAGACAAACAAATCTTTTGAAAGCTGAATTTGATGAAAATGAAAAAAATCTTGCTAACTTAGAAACCATTAGGCATGAAAGAGCTGGTAACTTAGGAGAAATGCAAGGTACTGTTAAAATTCTATCAGGTGATTTGAGAAGTCGAGTAAACAATTCATTGAGTAGTGCTCAATTTGGTGATAGATCTGAATTTTTAGGTGAGTTAGCTGCAAAGAAAGACTTACCAACAATCGAAGACTTAAAACAACTTTGGTATGAAATAACACGTGAGATTTCAGAACAATCTAAAATTGTCAAATTTCAAGCGCCTGTGTTAAATGCAGAAGGTGAAATTGAAAATAGTGTTGACGTGATTAGATTAGGTGCATTTAATGCATTTGATATGAATGGTAACTTTTTAACTTGGAATTCAGAAGGATTAGCAAGCAAAGGCATACTATATAGAGCGGGAAAACAACCTACTGGTAAATATAAAGGTATGGCAGATTCATTTGTTAGTGCTTCAGCTGGATCAATTGTGCATGCCCCAATAGATTACACAAAGGGAACAATATTGTCGATGGTAGTTCAAACACCTAGTATTAAAGATAAAATCAAACAAGGTAAAACTGTTGGTTACGTCATTATTGGTTTGGGTGTCTTTGGTTTATTGTTGGCCTTGTGGAAATTCTTAAGTTTATTTGTTTCTGGTTCAAAAATTAATAAACAGTTGAAAAGCAAGACTCCTAGTTCAGGAAATGCTCTGGGCAGAATCATGCACATATATACTGACAATCCAGATTCAGATGTTGAAACATTAGAGTTGAAAATGGATGAAGCAATTTTACGCGAAACAGCTCCATTAGAAAGTGGCTTGTCATTTATTAAGGTGATGTATGTTATTGCACCTTTATTGGGTCTTTTGGGTACAGTTGTTGGTATGATTGCTACTTTCCAAATGATTACACTGTTTGGTACAGGTGATCCAAAATCAATGGCCGGTGGTATTTCACAGGCATTAGTTACAACAGTACTTGGTTTAGTCGTAGCAATACCGCTAACAATTCTTCATTCGGTATTACAGTCAATGGCCAGGAAACAAACACAAGTTCTAGAAGAACAGAGCGCTGGTATTATCGCAAGAATGGCGGAGAAATAAGATGTTATTCCAGTTAAAAGAATCCTGGTATAATATTCTTAGCTTTATTGACATGGGTGGCCCAGTATTATGGGCCATCATGGCAGTGTTGTTTTTTATGTGGTTAATGATTATTGAAAGGGTCTGGTATTATACTGTCTCTTTTCCAAAGATGCGCAATAGCGCGCTTAAGCAATGGCATGAAGAAAGATCAGATACCACAAGTTGGTATGCTAAAAGAGTACGTGAACAAATTGTGTCAGAGGCAAATGTTGCCCTTAGATCTGGTTTAGGATTTCTAGATGCATTGGTTGCTATTAGTCCATTGTTAGGATTGTTTGGTACAGTTTATGGCATGTTAAATGTATTTGATATCATGGCAATAGAAGGAACATCAAATGCCAGAGCTATGGCTGGTGGAGTGGCAAAAGCCACAATACCGACAATGGCTGGCATGATTGCAGCTCTTTCAGGTGTGTTTTTTACAACGTATTTTAAACAAAAAGCAACCACAGAAACTGAGAAACTTGAAGACTCAATGCACCACAATTAATAGCACGATTTAGAATTAAGAATTGAACTAATCGACAATTTATATTGTCAGTTATTCTAATATATAAAAATAATTTATAGAGGTCCAGAAATGAGACGTAGACATTTTCACGAAGATGAAGCAGAAATTAATATAACACCTATGTTGGATCTGTCTCTTATACACATCTCCGAGCCCACGAGACAGGCAGAAATCTCG
>CAJXVJ010000332.1 GCA_913061105.1 uncultured Alcanivoracaceae bacterium
TTCTGCCTGTCTCGTGGGCTCGGAGATGTGTATAAGAGACAGACTGTAAACAAGGTTTTTAACTTAATTTTTCTTTGTCCAGACTCACATTGCACATTACATATTGTAATCGTCAATTACCATACGCACATTGTAAACTTTCCAATAGTATTGTAGTATATATTAACTGATGGATGTGTATTCTGTTACTTTTTGCTGTTATTTGTTTTAAACGCAGTACTAAGGTTTGAACTTAGTGGAAATAAAACCCTGCACCAGAATTTAAATTTAAAATTAACGATAAAGAGGATTTATGAATGTTATTAACAGTACAAGTACAAAAATAACCGCAAACAAAGCCGAACTTCAGAAGGCAATGGCAAAGATGCTCACAAATTTTATTACTAATAAAAAATGGTCGGATAAAGATGCGGCAAAAGAATTAGATATTAAACAATCCAGAATTTCTGAACTATCGAAAGGAATCATAAAGAATGTTTCAATGGATGATATGTTTGAGTTGTTTGTAAAATTTGGCTACAAAAGCGATGTTAA
Organism: uncultured Alcanivoracaceae bacterium; assembly: GCA_913061105.1. Taxonomy (GTDB): domain Bacteria; phylum Pseudomonadota; class Gammaproteobacteria; order Xanthomonadales; family Marinicellaceae; genus NORP309. Next base: position 535 of record CAJXVJ010000332.1, read on the forward strand.
AAAATCATCAATTAAAGATTTACTGGATATAACAATTACAAAAAATGTAAGTTAAGGCCATTATTACTGTTAGATTTAGTTATGGTTTAAATATTGTATAAATTAATATCTTTTTTATAATTTTTTCTGTTTACTTTAATAGTATTTATGACTCAGTCTTAGTTTCTTTCTCTTCAGATAACGATTCCTCACGAGATTTTAGAAAAGGAATGAATAACAATGGAATAACAACAAGCATAGAATCTATGTATAAAACTTTAGCATAATCGAATTTCTCAGCCACTTGACCTTGCCAGTAGTTTGTGTAACTGACGACCAGGTTGCTCATAGCCATAAAAGCTGTAAACTGAGTGGCAGCAACTGCTGGATTTGTAATGCCCATAAAAACTGCAGCTTGGGTTCCAAAACACATACCATATAAAAAACCATGCACTATAAGGGTTCCAGCCACCACAGTAGAAGGAACGCCTGATAATCCCACAGAAGAGATGTAAAATGCCAGAACTAAAGTGGGTATTACGGTAAGTACATAATAGATTCCCAACATTTTCCGTAACCCAAAACGGTCTGCGATTAAGCCCCCAATGATACAACCGAAAGCAGCTGCAATGGTGTTTGCCGTTGTTATTTGAGCAATTTTAGTCTCATTAAATCCATAATCCACAGCTATGGTGGATAGGGCGGCATAACCCAAAACCATAGCTCCTGTTGGTAAAATAGAGAAGAAAAAAGCGATTTTTGGAGCCTTGCCAGATTGCCAAAAGCTGGCATAAACCTCTTTGGTGAAGCTTGTCATCTTATTGATAAATTTAATCAGGAATGAACCAGGTTCACTAATTTGTATTTCTGATGCGCGAGGATCTTTAACAAATAAAATAGTAAACATGAGGCATAAGCCTTGTAACAAGGTAATGTAAATAAGCGCTGTTTCAAAATTAGTCAATCCAAAGACATATATCGCAGCTCCGCCACCTAAAGCGATGCCGAAGTATTGTCCGCCAAACATAAAACCATTACCGCTGGCCCGTTCATCTGGTTTTAAGGTAGTTACTGCAAGTGAGTCGATTGCCACATCCTGAGTAGCACAAAAAATGTTGTTGATGAGTAATAACCCCAGTAGTAAATTAAATTGAGATTGAAAATCAACCAAACTGATCATCAAAAGACTCAGAATCATCATTACCTGACAACTCAGAATCCAAGCTTTTCGAGCACCAAAACGGTTAAGTTTTATTAAGTCGATTACTGGAGCCCATGCAAACTTGAATGTCCATGGTATGAAGAGAGTGGCAACTAACAAACCAATTTGGTCAAGAGCCAACCCATTTTGCCGCAAAAAGGTCACCAGAGCTATGGATGTAAAACCATATGGAATGCCTTCTGATATGTACAAAACCCCAAATGTAGTCAGCCTGCCATTGCGGCTTTCTAGAAGTTTTCCCCCGAAAATACTATTTCCCCTTATTGTATTGTTAATTATCATCCTATAGGTTTATCTCTCTATTGTCCAGTTAAGTTTAAGTATCTATTAACACATGGGGTGTCACAAATTAATAAAAGTACAAAATATTGGAAAAATTTGATTAAACCCATTAATATATATAAAAACCTAGAGTTAAAGGGGGTTAAAAAAAGTGACAACAGCAAAAATGTTTGGACATTATCAGGTTACAGAAGAGCTTGGCAGAGGGGGCATGGGAGTTGTTTATAAAGCTTGGGACCCCAGTCTGGATCGTTTTGTTGCCATTAAAGTTTTGGCAGAAGATTTAGCAAAACCCACTAATCTTCAGAAAACCGATATTACATAAGAAAAAGAAACCATAATAAAGTCAACTGCTATTGTTCCTATCGATGATAAATCTATAAATCTATCACAAGATCCAATACTTCAAAATTCCACATCATATAATTGCATTGAAGTAGGTGAATTTTCTGTTGATCGAAATAACCATAAATCCAAATCTTTAGAAAGAGCTGCGAGTATACCGAAAGAAGTATTGAAAAAAATTCAGTTTATTACAATTGGAGAAGTTATCAGAGGTGAATATGGTCTCAATGCATTAAAGCCAAACGAGAGAAAATGCCCTAACAAAATGTCATCCTTGATTTTAACCGGTATAGTAACAGATTACAAAAAAGGCAGTAAAGCCATGAGGTACCTAGTTGGGCTTGGAGCAGGAAAACAAAAATTTGAAGTAGACTTGGTACTAAGGAATAAAAAAGATCAAAATGTGATCGCTATGAAAACCGTAATTGACCGCAAAATTGGAGGCTTATTGAGAGGTTCTGATGAAAAGGGGCAGTATGATTTTGCTGAAAAAATTAGTGACTTTATTCGAAGTTCTATTGACCAATGAATTTATAAAGTTAAATCTGAGAAAATAAGGCCATACCAATGCAAATTGATGGTGATAGAGTAGTTCATTTGAGCTATGCTAAAGCAATACATGTCAATGTATACTTGTATATCTGTCTCTTATACACATCTGACGCTGCCGACGATCTACTCTGTGTAG
>CAJXVJ010000333.1 GCA_913061105.1 uncultured Alcanivoracaceae bacterium
GTCAGATGTGTATAAGAGACAGGTTATATAAAGTTTTAGAGTAGGGCGCTTTATATAAGGTCAAATACTGCAGTATTGTGTTATTTATACGACTTCACTCGACTTTTTGGCCACTATTCTCTATAGTGCGCGCCGTTCGTACTAACTCTTAACGTAAATTTTCTAGGAATAATCAATTGATATCTACAGCTAACATTACAATGCAATTCGGTGCTGAACCTTTGTTCGAAAATATATCGGCAAAATTTGGTCAAGGAAAACACTATGGTTTAATTGGTGCAAATGGTTGTGGAAAATCAACTTTTATGAAGATATTGAGTGGTGAATTAGCACCCACATCTGGAAATTTGTCGATAACTGAAGGCGTGACTGTTGGAACATTAAGCCAGGATCAATTCGCCTTTGAAGAATATACTGTAGTTGATGCCGTAATTATGGGTGATGCTGAGCTTTGGAAAGTTAAGCAAGAGCGCGATGCCATATACGCTAATCCAGACATGAGCGAAGCAGATGGCATGCGTGTTGCTGATTTAGAAGTCCAATTCGCTGAAATGGATGGCTATACAGCAGAGAGCCGTGCAGAAGAAATTCTAATAGAAGCAGGCATTGCTGAACACTATCATTACGGACTTATGTCGCAAGTGGCACCAGGCTGGAAATTAAGGGTTTTACTGGCACAGGCCTTATTTGCTAACCCAGACATACTATTATTGGATGAACCGACCAATAACCTAGACATACACACCATTAGTTGGTTAGAAAATGTTCTAAATCAGCGTAAGTGCACAATGATTATCATTTCACATGATAGGCATTTTCTTAATGCAGTTTGCACAGATATGGCCGATATTGATTATGGCGAGCTGCGTATTTATCCAGGTAATTATGAAGCTTTTATGGCAGCTTCTTCGTTGATTCAAGAACAGTTGTTGTCTGGTAATGCAAAAAAAGCCGCTGAAATGGAAGAGTTACAAGGATTTGTGAATCGATTTTCTGCTAATGCATCAAAAGCCAAGCAAGCCAGTTCTCGTGCTAAAAAATTAGAGAAAATTAGTTTAGATGAAGTAAAGTCATCGAGTCGAAGAACACCATCAATTACCTTAAAACAAGACAAAAAATTACATCGCCTGGCCTTAACATTGGAGGATGTTGCAATTGGTTATGATGGCGAGAGATTGTTTACAGATGCTAACATGATTTTAGAGGCAGGTGACAAACTAGCAATCATTGGTGAAAATGGTGCAGGTAAAACCACATTGTTGCGCTGTTTAATTGATGAATTGCCAGCCAATGAAGGCCTGGTAAAATGGTCTGAAAATGCATCTATTGGTTATTGTCCACAAGACAGTACAGCAGATTTTGATTGTGACTTGTCCTTATTCGATTGGATGTCTCAATGGCGAACACCAAAACACGATGACTTAAAAGTACGTGCTATGTTGGGTAGACTTTTATTTACTGAAGATGATTTTAATAAGAAAGCAAAAGTCTGTTCAGGTGGTGAAAAGAACCGTTTATTATTCGGTAAATTAATGATGAGCGATATCAATGTGCTGATTATGGATGAGCCAACCAATCACATGGATATGGAAGCGATTGAGGCATTAAACAATGCGCTTAAAAAATGGGATGGTACTTTAATCTTTGTCAGTCATGACAGAGAGTTTGTTTCATCACTAGCAACTAGAATTGTCGAAATTAAAAACCACCAAGTGATTGATTTTCATGGGTCATACGAAGAATACTTAAACAATCAAGCATTACAATCTAAAGTAGCATAAGTTTTTATATCAAAAGGTTTAAGTAGGTTAATAATAATCCACATTAATCCCCTCATAAGAGGGGATGATTAAGGATTTTGGTTAGAAAGTAAAAGTTTTAATGTCTACTTGTTTTACTGTTCCGTATTCTTTTGCCTTTTCAATAATGTCTTCTTCCTTACCAACCAACACAAATTGTAAAACGTCTTTAGGAAAGTTTTCTGATGCAATTTTATTGGCTTTTTCAACAGTTAACGAATCTACCGTTTTTTGAAAATCATTGATATATGAATCTGTAAGGTTTAATGACCACATTCTTGCTAATAAACCGGCTAATTGTCCACTGGTTTCATAACGGGGAGGGAATTGACCTTTAACATAAGATTTGGCAGATTCTAGTGTCTTTTTGTCAATGCCTTTATTCCAGAGCTTGTGATAAGTTTTTAATGCCAAATCAATGGCTTCAAATGTTGTTTCTGTTTTCGTGAATGTTGATATTACAAACGTTCCAGCCACTGAGTCGCTATTAAACCGACTGCGAGCACCATAGGTCAATCCAGAGTTTACACGCAGTTCATCATTTAACCACGAGGTAAATCGGCCTCCCAAAATTGCATTGATGACTTGTAATGCTACTACATCAGGATGATTGGCAGTTACTCCTTTACCTCCAATCATGAAAGTTGTTTCTTTTGCATCACTTTTATTAACAACCAAAACATTGGATTCAGTTGGATATGTATAATTATTTAAATCAACATCTACTGTGTCATTTGGTTTCCACTGTGAAAATAAACTTTTTACAAGGTCTTTCATTTCACCTGTTTTAAAATCACCAACAATGATTAATGCGCTGTTATTTGCTACATAAAATTGTTTGTAGAAAGACTTGATTTGATCAAGAGTGATTTTTTCAATACTATTCATGTCACCGCCGACTGGATTGCCATACAGGTGATCTTTATAGTATTGTCTATTGAATAAAGGGGTAATGACACTGCGTGGTTGTTCGCGACTCTGCTTTAATTGGTCTATGTAAAGTTTTTTCTCTTTTAAAAACTCAGTATTATCAAACTGAGGTTTTAAAATAATATCTCGAAAAATAGGCATTAATTTCATTGTGTCTTTGCTGCTTATTGACAGCCCAGTATTGGATGACTCTAAACCAACATTACTGCTATAATTTGCACCATGAAAAGCAAATAGATCTTCAATCGCTTGTTTGCTTAATTCACCACTGCCATAACTCAATGAATCACCAGTGAAATTAGCCAAG
>CAJXVJ010000334.1 GCA_913061105.1 uncultured Alcanivoracaceae bacterium
AGATTTCTGCCTGTCTCGTGGGCTCGGAGATGTGTATAAGAGACAGATTTTTAACACTACTATCAAATACCGACAAAGCATCAGCACAAGCATTACATTGGTTGTCACAACCTGAAATTGATATTGGCCCAGTTTCCAATTCTACTATCTCCTCTAATCTTGTAAAAATGTCTGCCAATGGAAGGTATGCTACCTTTGCTAGCAGTGCCAGCAATTTGATTGACACTGACACCAATCAATTGGCTGATGTTTATCTAAGAGATTTATTAACAGGAGAGATTATTCTCGTTACTACTACATCTTTTGGTCAACAAGTCAATGATGGTTTTTTTAGAGGTTTTTCTGCTGCTACCTCTGATGGGCGTTATGTGGCTTTTATTAGTACTTCAGTTTCATTTCCTAGCTCAGGGAGTTTTGCCGATGATTATTTGTATGTAAAAGATTTGCAAACAGGCGCGGTTGTCAACCACAGCGATTTTAATGGCAACCAATATTTTGATGTCAGTGATGGCGATATTTATCTTTCAGATGATGGGCAATTTGTCACATTTACCACTTTTACAAATATTGATCCCTTGCACATTAATTTTGACAAGCAAGTGTATCGAAAAAATTTAAGCGATGATACCTTTGAAATGATTGGAATATCATCGGATGGTCTTGCTGCAGCAAATGATAGTATAAATTTGAAAGAAGTTTCAGATAATGGCAGATTTGTACTGATCTCATCAGATGCTGATAATTTAACCACCGATGTTTTAAACAATAATGGCAAAAACTTGTTTATTAGGGACACCCAAAATAACACCAATTCTTTAGTCAACAAGACACCTTCTGGAGATTCATCTGCTTTCACAACCTCATCAAACCATGCCGCCATCAGTAATGCTGGTCATGTTGCTTTTACATCACAACAGTCCGATTTGGTTCCAAATGATAACAATGATGATTATGATGTTTTTTACTATCAAAATGGCAATATTGAACGCATCAACCTAAAAGCCAATGGAGATGAATTGCCTGATGGGCTAACTGGCACTATATCTATCAGTGGTGACAGCAGTCGCATTGTGTATTCACATACTTCTTCTGAATTAGTACCGAATGATAATAATTTAGAAACAGACCTTTTTTCTTATTTAACAACCACTCAAACCACCACACTAGTGAGTAAAAACCCTATGGGTGAATCGGCAAATAATTTCAGCCTCTATTCCGACCTCTCCACAGATGGTAACCGTTCTGTTTTCCTTTCATATGCCAGTGACTTAACCACTGACCCTGTGGAAGGTAACTCTTATAATATGTTTTATTACAATTTTAATACCAATCAAATGACCAATGAAAGTGTTGCAGTATACAGTCCCATAACTGCCATAGGTGATGTTCATCTCCCAAGAATCAGCAGCAATCAAAGATTTTCCACTTATATTTCCAACTCACCAAATTTCACAGCAGAACCATTGAATATTAATACTCATGATTTGTATTTATTAGACAGGTCTGATAACACCCATTCAAAAATAGGCAGCAATACCCATTTTATTTTTAATGACATCTCCTCATCTGGGGATTATGTTGTTTTTGCATCAAATTATTCACAACCCGATGCCAGCGTTTTTTTAGACGCGCCCAATATTTTCCTTTATGACAGAATAAATGACAATTACATTCAATTAGACGAAGGGCAATTTTATAGAGTCAATAACAATGGCGCCGTTGTTTTTGAAACAACAAAAGGCATTGATCCAAACGACACCAATCAAATCTTAGATATTTATGCCTACAATCCAATCAACCAAACCATTGTTTTAATCAGTAAAGACATAAACGGCAATGCTACTGGTGGCAGTGCTCCAGATATTGGTGGCAGCAATAATAATATTTGGATAACTTTTGGTTCAGTCAGCGCAGATTTAGTCACAGGTGATTTAAATGGCTTAACAGACATTTTTATGGTTAAATTTCCAAACGGTAACATTTCTAGAATCAGTCAAACCGTTGCGGGTGTTGAAGCCGATGGCTATTCATCTATTTCTGCCATATCCGAAGATGCCAGTACCATTGTATTTCTGACCACTGCTCAAAATTTAACCACAGATGATTATAGTGCTGCAGGTGACGAACAAGTTTTAGCCTATGACCGCATGACCCAATCACTGTCTTTGGCTTCAAAAAATGAAGCAGGACTTCCTTTGTCCTCTTTCAATCCCAATATTCATGCCGTTAGCGTTTCTGATACGGGAAGATATATAGCGTACGGATATGAAGATGATGGAAGCATTAGTGATGATTTTACAGGAGACACAGATGCCAGAAGCGATATCATACTTTTTGATACCGTTAATCAGTCCTCTAATTTAGTATCTAAATTAATCAATGGAACTCAAACAACCGATGAAAGTGATCATGCCCAGGTGGTTGAAGATTTATCCGTTTCTCCGCCATTAATCGGTGTTGTTTTTCAATCAAAAGGTGGCGACTTGACACAGCTAGACACTCATCCAGGCAATTATAAAGAAGCCATTCTTTACCAGCAAGGTGGTCCTGATATTACATTGACCATAAATATTCAAGGTCAAGGTGAAGTCACTGGCACATCAGCCATTTCATGTATTGACAACTGCCAATATGATTTTGCATTAGGAGCTGAATTAACACTAATCGCTATGCCAGATAGTGGCAATACTTTTGATGGTTGGCAAGTGAATTTTGGAAATTGTATCGATGACAGTAATCCTTGTTTTCTCGATATGGATAGAGCAAAAACATTAACTGCAGTATTCACCGACTCTAATGATTTCATTTTTGGCAATGGCTTTGAATAGTTATTCAAGACCGTTAATTAACAAAAGTAAACCTCACTCTTCTGGATACAAGCATATAGGGTATCCAGACGAATGCCCCAACAAAATAGGTAACTGAACTATATATCACCTGCTCTCTTAACTCTTTATTATAAGGAAGCTCATAATAAACCTGTCTCTTATACACATCTCCGAGCCCACGAGACAGGCAGAAATCT
>CAJXVJ010000335.1 GCA_913061105.1 uncultured Alcanivoracaceae bacterium
TGCCATGAACTAATAGGCTTAGACTGATGACAGGTATTATCCCGCAAGGTTAATATTCTAATCTTGCTAAGTTCAAACGTCTGCTTAAATCAAAGAGTGAATCAAAATTCTGAATATTTTATTTTTTGATTAAATACATGTATAATAATCTCACTAAAAATTGGGGAAACACTAATGAAATATATTATATTTGTTATTATTTTTTGCGCAACGATGGGTAATTTAAATGCTGCCAGTTATTCATTTAATGGACAAAACTTTACACAAGTTAGTGGTGAGTATACTTTAACTGATAATATATTTGGTGGTTTTATAACAACAGTTCCTATTGACCCAAATGCAGGTGTAGCTGATGTCACGCCCATCTTAATTTCATATCAATTTTTTGATGGTGTTCAAATGCTAGATGACAGTAACTCAAAAATATTAGCATTTCGAGTCAGTGTTGATGATTTAGGCTATGTTGATGAAACAGCCATGACAATTTGGAGAACACCTGTTACAACTGTAAATGGTGGCAATGTTCAAGGCATCGATATGTATAGGAGCCCTGCACAGTCTCAAATGTTTGGATTTAAAGATGGAATATGTGGTGAAAACAATGGTCCTGGTGGAGAGTGCACAAGTGCAACTTTTGAAGGAACTAACTCTGGTATTTATTCTTATTTTGATTTAATATTTTCTAGTGGATTTGATTTTTAAATAACTATATTACTCTTATTTACGAGTTAATCTTAGTCTGTTGTACCATTATTTATCTGCCTCAATAACTTCATGATATCTTCATTCTTCTTAAATGGGACATAGTTGATTGGTGCTAAAAACATTAATTGCTTACCGAGTTTTGTGTGTTGTCTTGTAGTCAATGTTACTTTGTGAGGATTCATGTGTCTTTGGTACTTATAGTCGATGATGTCAGTTAAGTTAAGCCTAATTTGCTCACCGGAATTTTTAAAAATCAATACATCTCCATCTAAAAAAACTTCGTCAATAAGGTTTGATAATAAATATTTATAAACCAAAACTCCAATAACAGCCATCAAAAATGTCATCATAGACCCAACAATCATCGCTTCTATACTCTGTTTTTGTGTCAATACTACGATAAACATTGTTAATAAAATAAGCAGCCAAAATACTGGGAATATCTTCTTTAAAAGAAAAGTAAATTTTGAATTTATTTTTTTCATTTTTAGTTACCATTAATGGGGTGTATCATTCATTGATAAAACATTTGCAATTGCGACTTTTTAATTCTATCACAAAATACAATTATCAATTTGCAATGTGTTTCTAGTTCAGCTGAATTGATTAATTATTTGTTTTGTGAACATAAGCACAAATAAATCAAATGAGAATGTTATGATATTTCTTATGATTCGTTATATTCTTTTAATGTTTTTCTGTTTCACACTCAATGCTCAAGATTGTGATTTTTTAGCACCTGTGGATACAACGGGTGCTACTATATTAGGAAATGGGACTGTCGGGTCTGTCTCAACAGCCAACATTCAATCTGCATTAGATGCAGGAGGATTAATTAGATTTGATCAAGGAGTCTTGCCCTCTTCGATTAATATCACAAATGAGTTAATCATCACCCGCGAGGTCGTATTAGATGGTGGTGGTCTTATCACCTTAAATGGAATGAATCAAAATAGAATTTTACACATACAAAATCCCAATAATTTAGTTTATACCGTTTCTGTTCAGAATTTAAGCTTGATTAATGGCAACAGTGGTACCAATGGTAATCAATTAACCAATAGTGGAGCTGCCATTTTTAAAGAATCAGGAGGCCCTTGGCAAGCAGTAAATTTACATGTAAATAATGTTAAGTTTTACAACAACAATGCCATTCAAGTGCATCAAGATGGCGGTGGTGGTGCCATTTATTTGGTTGGAATGGATGATGTGTTGGTTCATAATTCACTGTTCTCTAATAACTCAGGCAGTAATGGCGGTGCTTTCTATTCATTGGGCAGTAAAAACATTCGCATTACTGACAGTGTATTTGATAACAATCATGCCACTGGTAACAATGGCAACCCTGGAAATGGTGGCAATGCTGGAGCAATAGGAATTGATGGTGGAGAACGGAGCTTTAATCTTTGTCGCAGCCAAGTCATCAATAATCATGCCAATGCATTCGGCACTGGCTTCTTTTCTGTTATGTACGATGATTTAAGTTTAACTACAATTGTGGATTCATTATTTGAGAATAACATCAATTCTGGAAGCTTAGGTCTTGGAGGTGGAGCTTATATACAAGGTGGACCTTATATTATAGAAGGCAGTTCATTTATTGAGAACCAATCACCAGGAGCTGGTGGTTTATTTTTTGGTCCAGATGCGAATGGCACATTTATTAACAGTACCATCTATGGAAATATTGCGACACAAAGTTTGGGTGGTGGAATGTCAATTTCTACAAGTGCCATTGTTCAAATGTTACACCTCACCATTGTTGGCAATCAAGCTCCGTGTGATGTCTGTTTTGCAGCTGGTGTATCATTAAGTTCAAACAATCTCGTCAGCATGGGCAATAGTATTATTGCGAACAATGTGGGCGGTAATGTTTTTAACCCATGGAATATCCGATTTCCAGTATCAGATAATGGTGGTAACCTACAGTTTCCTCAACAAAGACCTAATGGCCAATCAGAGCCGGCAGCTACTGTTACAGTCACTTGGGGAGATCCTTTGATTGATCTACCAAAATACAATGGTGGGTATACACCAACTATGGAAATAGATAGTAATAGCCCTGCCATTCATCAAGCCAACCCATCAATTGCCACAATAACTGATCAAAGAGGTGTGTCTCGTTATTTACAAGCTGATATTGGAGCCTATGAAAAAGCTGCTGATAATATATTTTTAAATGGTTTTGAATAAATTAAAAGCTGAGTATATAAAAATAATTCTTTTACTCTGATAAATTTCCATCTGTCTCTTATACACATCTGACGCTGCCGACGATCTACTCTGTGTAGA
>CAJXVJ010000336.1 GCA_913061105.1 uncultured Alcanivoracaceae bacterium
CGAGATTTCTGCCTGTCTCGTGGGCTCGGAGATGTGTATAAGAGACAGGATGTGAGCTTTGGGTTAAAACAAGTGAAAACAACAAAGCCATAAACCTTTTACAACGTATATTGATAAGCTATCCCAATAACCCTAGGGCATTACACCTTATGGCCCAAGCCAGTCAAAATGCAGGACAATGGCAACAATTAAGAGAAATTTTACCTAAAGTTGAAAAATTAGAAATTTTAAGCCCTGAAAAAATACTACATTTATCCAATCATTCCATTTCACAACAGCTTGAATTTGCTGAAACAGAGACCGAGTTACAAGCCACATGGGACAGTTTGAATAAAGACCAGAAACTTAACAATGGTTATATTCATGCCTATGCCCAAACTGGATTAAAATTGGGGATGAATGAACAAGTAGCACAATTAACGGAGAAGACAATAAATAAAATGTTTTCAGATGTCTTATTGAATATTTGGAGCCAGCTTAATATTGATAACAATGACAGAATAAAAATTGCAGAAAAATGGTTAAAGAAAAACCCAGAAAATCCATTGTTATTAAAAACATTAGGGTCATTTTGTTTACAAAACAAATTGTGGGGGAAAGCACTCGATTACCTACAAAAAAGCACAGAAATACTACCTCAGCCAGACACTTATAAATTAATGGCACAGTACTTTGATGCCGTTGGAGAGCCTGATAACGCATTACAAGCCTATCAACAAGCAGAAATGTACCGCTCACAATTGGTCTTGGTAGATGATAGTGGCTCGGATAAAACCTAAAGAATAAGTTTTTGAAAATTATACAATAGTGGCAAAGTTACAAACGATAGTATGATTCCATACGCCAGCATGGCAGCTGTTAACTTTGGAGACAGTTTTGCCATAATTGCCAAGGCCCCTGCTGAGATCATTGGCGGCATTGCCGCTTCAAAAACAATCACTTGATAGACAATTCCTTGCAAACCAGCAGCCATAAAAAACAATAAGATCAATGCCGGTGCAATGATCATTTTAATCGACAGTCCTATGATAAAAGGAGATATTTTATCAGGCTCGAGTTTTAAACTGAGCTGAAACCCAACTGCAATCATCACCACAGGAACCAAGGTCATCGCTACTGGGTGCAATGTATCGAAATACAATTGTGGCAATGTCACAAAACACAAAAAAAAAGCCATTATTAAACTAATGAATGGAGGAAAAGTTATGATTCTAATAAGTACCTCCTTACTTGAAACCGATACCTGTTGGTTCTTTTGCTTTGAAAAAAATGCCAATACGATTGATCCATAAATGGCCAGTGCTAAAAATGACCCCAATTGGTCATACATTAAAGCATAGGCCACAGCAACTTCGCCGTAAAAAGCACGTACCATTGGAACACCTAGAAAGGATGTATTTCCTAACGGCACTATTAACAATAAGGCGCCCAAGGTTTGACGCTTCCAATTAAATACCTTCGCACAAAAGATTAACAAGACTGCCGATACCGCTAATAATACCCATGGGACAATAACTGTTGCTAATACATTAGATGAAAAAGTCATTGTTGGCACTTTGAGTAGAACCAGAGCAGGCAAAGACACATAAATAACAAATTGATTTAAGACTGTAGAAGTGTTTTCTGGGAAAACCGATAACCGTTTCAGTAACATGCCGAAGATGAGCAATGATAATATGAGTATGAAATTTTCCAAAGTATAGACTGTTATTGAGTAAATGCCATTGTACTTTAAACAAACTCTAAATTATATTTATGTCATTTTTTTCACCATCAAATTATTCCACTGCCCTGAATTCACTTAATTATTGTTTACAAATCAACTCGAAAAATCCTTTATTTATCTGCTAGAATGGTTGTTTTTAATAAATGAGTAACAATTATGAGCGGAATAATGGATATGATAACCCAACAATTGGGTTCAAGCATGGTAGATCAAATGGCTAAAAAAATCGGCGGTAATAACGATAATGTAAAACGCGCTGCCGCTGTTGCCGTTCCTATGATTTTATCTGCAATAAAACGCAATGCTAGTTCACAAAAAGGCGCTGAAGCTTTGGCTGGTGCATTGGATAAAAAGCATTCTGACGGTGGAATATTAGGTAACCTTGGTGGCCTTTTAGGCGGATCATCAATGAAAGATGGTGGCAAAATTCTTGGTCATGTATTTGGCAACAAACAAAACAACATGCAACAACAATTAGGCAAAGCAACTGGTCTTGGTGGACAAGGTGCTGGTGACTTAATGTCAATGTTAGCTCCAATGGTAATGGGTGCTTTGGGCAAAGCCAAACAAGGCAACAATATGGGATTTGGTGGATTACAAGACCTTCTAAAAAATGAACAAGAAAGCATTCAAAGACGCCAACCAAAACAAGCTGGTATGATAGAAGGCATGTTAGATAGCGATGGCGATGGTGATGTTGATTTAGGTGACATCTTGAAAAAAGGTTCTGGCTTACTAAGCGGCTTCTTTAAATAAAAGGTTAAAACTAGTCAGTAACTGTTCACACCTATCATGCCCTTGATTTAATGTGGCAGTTACTGGTTATTTCATATTGCTAGTGTTGCAGTTGTCGTTTGTTTCTGACACCTGTTTTTATTTGTTTGTTTTGAACGTTTAACAAGAGTTCAAGTTTGCCTTTTTCATTACAGTGAATAAAATCGCTTTCTAAAGCTGCAAATGCTTGCTCATGGCCAATGTCCAACACTTCAATCAATTGTAGATAAAGCAACTTAAATAACCTTCGCAAAGAAATCTTCCAAGAACTGCCTTCAGTTTTGTACAAATTATCAGATAATTTCATGAAATTATGGAAGGGTTTTTGAGCAAAGATGACTATTTTTGTATTTGGGAACCGTCCTGAATTTCCAATCATGTCCCAAAACCTGGCAAACCTATTGACCCTTTGCATGGTTTTAAAATCAATGTCTCGGGTCGATAATATCTGTCTCTTATACACATCTCCGAGCCCACGAGACAGGCAGAAATCTC
>CAJXVJ010000337.1 GCA_913061105.1 uncultured Alcanivoracaceae bacterium
CTACACAGAGTAGATCGTCGGCAGCGTCAGATGTGTATAAGAGACAGCTGATAATAAGGGTAAAAAAGTTGATAATAACCACAAATATTTCTTTTTATCTATATAATTAATTGTCTGCATGATTGTCAATAAGAATAAGAAGTTATTAACTATTATGCATAATCTATTCAAATAAACAAGTTGATACAAATGAGGAAAATATGATTACAGTTCATCACCTAAATAACTCTCGTTCACAAAGAATCCTATGGATGTTAGAAGAAATTGGAGTTGAATATAAAGTTAAACATTACCAACGTGACAAAGAAACGCAATTGGCCCCTCAAGAATTGTTCGAAGTACATCCGTTGGGAAAATCTCCTGTCATAACTGATGATGCCCCAAAAACACACATCACAGTGGCTGAATCTGGTGCCATTATTGAATATTTAGCCAATGCTTATGGAAAAGACATGGTACCGCGTAAAAATACCGAAGCCTATAGACAATATATCTACTGGTTGCATTTTTCAGAAGGTTCTTTAATGCCTCAAATGTTGCTAAAATTAGTCTTTGAAAAAATTAAAACAGCCCCTATGCCCTTTTTTATAAGGCCCATAGCAAAAGGCATTGCCAATAAAGTATTGGGAGGGTATGTCTTACCGAATGTGAAACACAGTTCAGATTTCATAGAAGATCATTTATCTAAAAACGACTGGTTTGCTGGCAAAAAGATGACGGGTGCTGACATTCAAATGAGCTTTCCCCTTGAGGCCAGTATGGCCAGTACCAATATGGATGATTATCCAAATATTAAAGCTTTTGTGGAAAAAATCCACGCTTTAGATACCTATAAAAAAGCTTTGAAAGTAGGTGGCCCATATGATTATGCCTAATATTCAAAATCAAATGGCGTAAATTGCCGAAAAATTTCGCATGTATATTTAATAAAGAGTGATCTAAAGCTCTTTAAACTACTTGGAGTTTAAATATATGAGAGATCTCATTTTAATATTGGTATTATTGGTATCATTTTCAACATCCGCAGATAACCAGTGGATAAACCCTTTACAACCAAACCCTTTGACCTTCACAGGTTATGGTGATGGCATCGCAAATATGGGTCAATGGTTGGTGGTTGGAGATCCATTAAATGACGATATAGACATTGACACAGGGACGGTCTATGTCTATCAAAATCAAAATGGAGAATGGCTACTTTATCAAACCTTATATGCAAATGATGCAGATGCCAGGGATGAGTTTGGATCTGTTGTTGATATTGAAATCTATCATCCCACTGGCGAAACATGGATTGTGGTATCCGCATTGAAAGATGATGAAGGGGGATTGGATAATGGCGCGGTTTATGCTTTTCAATTAGATATGAATGGGGATTTTACCCAATACAATAAATTTTTAGGAGAGTCTAATACTATTTCTCAAAATTTTGGTACATCCCTCGCATTAAACTATGACTACATATCAGAAATTGATGCAAAGCTTTGGATCTTAGCTATTGGAGATAATTATAAAAGGTTGCCATATGGTCCAAATGATCCAAATGCTGGAAGCAATCACTCTACGGGAGGTGTTGATATTTATAAAAAACTGGAAGGCTTGGAAAATCAATTTTGGGAGCAAGAGCCTGTTCAAATGGGAACTGGGTATTTAGACGCATTAGATTCTACAGATTTTGTTGGTACATCTGTATCTGTAGAAGGTAAGTATATGTTAGCAGGGGCTCCAGGTGATGATTCTCACGAATTAGGTACAGATGGAATAGATACGGGTGCTATGCATTTTTTATTTCGAGATAATTTAACTCAGACTTGGTCTTGTTGTAGTATTGTAAAAGCCCCCAATTTAGATAGAGGAGCCCGTTTTGGTGAAGATGTTGAAGTGATTAAGCAACCAGGATCAAATAGGGTGTTAATGGCCAGTGCTCCATTTGAAGATGCTGGTACAAATGTGCAAAAAGGGGCTGTTTATGTCTATTATAATTCAGCTTTTGTCCAAAAACTAGAACCCACAAATACAGATGGAGGCCAAGGCCAACATTTTGGGGGAGCCATTGCTGCGAATGGAGACGAGTTTTATGGATCTACGGAGTTTTTAGTTGGTGCTCCATTTAGTGAAGATAAAAAGGGCAGAATCTATCACTATACCGTCAATCCTGATTTTGATGGTAGCAATGATTTTTACATTAAAAAGGAAGACATAGTAGCGTTTAATCGAGATGAATATCCTTGGGATACTGGTCAATTTGGCATTAATGTTAGTACTGATGGACTGAACCATGCTACCAGTAGTAAATCAAATTACATTGGTAATCATAAAAGCGTCTATACGAAAGAATCACCCATATTTATCAATGGCTTTGAATAAACCAAGCCATTGATCTACTCGTCTATTCGATTATTGTATAATCATGAGTAATATTCACCGTGTTTTCTAACATGGCAGATACTGAGCAGTATTTTTCTGCGGATAACTTAACTGCACGAGCTACAGATTTTTCATCGATATTTTCACCTGAAACACTAAAATGTAAATGAATATCTGTAAAAATACGTGGAAATTCATCACGTCTTTCAGCAGTTGCCTTTACTTCTAAACGGCTAATTGACTTTTTAGATTTGCCTAGTATTAATTTCACATCAATACCAGCACAACCAGTTAAGCCCAATAATACTAAATCCATAGGCGATGGAGCAACTGTGTCACCATCAGGAACTGTAGCTGCATCAATAATAATTGATTTATGTTTGTCTGTTTTTCCAACAAATGTGTAATTTTCTAGCCAATGGGCGATCACTTTTTGACTCATAAATTTCTCCAAAATTGTTTTAATAATGGCATAATAGCTTTTGTGTCAAAATTCACAAGTTAAAAATTGTATAAAAAACCATAAAATTGAAGAATCTCAATTAAAACTTATTATCGAACCAGATAATAATCCTGTCTCTTATACACATCTGACGCTGCCGACGATCTACTCTGTGTA
>CAJXVJ010000338.1 GCA_913061105.1 uncultured Alcanivoracaceae bacterium
GAGATTTCTGCCTGTCTCGTGGGCTCGGAGATGTGTATAAGAGACAGATTTTAGATATCATACATCTTACGGAATTGGGACTTTAGTCCCGACTTGTATTTAATATTTTATTTAGCTAGCTAAATTTGTCGGGACTAAAGTCCCAATTCCGAAGAAAGAAAAAAACTGAATAACCTGTCATTTCGACCAAAGTTCGAGTGTAGAAATCCCCTCCCGAATCACTATATTACAAAAGCACATCATACTACTCGATGAGATCCTTCGGCTGCGCTCAGGATGACGGGTTTTTTTGTTAGGGTTATAATTGTAAATCTTGTAAAATAACAGACTCCATTTTCTTCTTTTTTAATGATTCCTATCTATTTCCTATTTGTCCCTTTTTTAATTGAAAAATGCATTAACAGAAAAGGGACTGCTGTTAAAATTGGATAAAACAATATATCAAATAAAACACCAAGAGCTAATGGTAACTTTTTAGCTAATCCACTTAAATTATCTACTGGATATTTAATTAGCTCTATGATCCAGAATAAATGTTTTTCAAAAGGCATAAAGCTTATGATTAAAGACAATAGCAATATGACAGCCATGCTTTTTGGTTTAGATTTTATACAATAATAAGCAGCATATATAAAGATTAATGTGATAATCCAAAAATATATCCACCAAACTGTATTTTGATACGAAAAATAATAAATTGTCTTTATTGAGAAAACACACAATAGTAAGGCATAAAAACCTACCAGTTTACTTAACCTAAATAGTGAAATCCCAAAATAAATTTTAACACCTTTTCCTTAACCAAGGAGAGACTCTGTACCTGTCATCACCAAACCAGTGGTGTAAGTTTTCTAAAGTTTCAATTACATGGTGGTATCCGATCCTATCTGCCCAATCAATTAATCCAATGGGATAATTAACTCCTTTTCGCATGGCCATATCTACATCTATTGCTGAACATACACAATTTTCAACCGCATCTGCTGCTTCATTAATGAGCATACACACTGTTCGCATAACAATCAGTGCTGGCACGTCATCACAAATCAAAACATTTTTACCAATTTTTTGGAATGTACCAACAACTTTATTGCGTAAATAAGCTGGGCACTTTCTATCAAATGCAATGTGTATTATTTCACAATCACTAAAATTCAATGTTAAATCAATTTGAGCCATGTGCTTCTGAACAACGTTAGTAGAGCGTTCTAAACAGGTTTGTCCATTACTTAAAAGTATGGCACAATCATCTATAATAATACTGACCCCACCTTTGTGTTCATCTATTACAAAGTAGTTGTTGTTTTTAAGTTGGGTTGTTAATAAGTCTAATTGAGTGGAATCTTTGCAAACAGATATGTGTTTAGCAGGCTCTTGTTCTGACTCGAATACTACCTTGGCTTTATCAGTTCCATCATATTTATAAAATCCTTCACCTGTTTTCTTGCCCAATAAATTGGCCGCCACCATTTCGGCTTGGATCAATGAAGGACGATATCTGGGATCATGATACATGCTGGCAAAAACTGTTTGGCTGACAGAATAATTAATATCGATACCTATCAAATCCATTAAGGTAAATGGCCCCATTCTAAAACCAGCAGATGTGATTAAGGCATCCATGGTTTCTGGAGTAAACAGTCGTTCTTGTAGCATCTTCAAAGCTTCACCATAAAAAGGTCTGGCGACTCGATTAACGATAAAGCCTGGTGATGATTGTGCTAAGACCGCGGTTTTATCCCAATGTTTGCACAGTTGTAATCCTTTGTCTAAATTAGTCTTGCTAGATTTTAATCCCGCTATGACTTCTACCAATTTCATAACTGGTGCAGGATTAAAAAAGTGCAAACCAATCATGTTTTCCGGTTTATCTAATGCAGCAGCAATTGCTGTAACAGAGATAGATGAGGTGTTACTGGCGAACAATACGTCTGGATGACAAATACCTTGTAGCTTTTTAAATAACTTTTGTTTTACCTCTAAATTTTCAATAATGGCTTCAATCACTAATTGACAGTCTGATATCTTATTCAAATCAGCGATAACAAAAACATTATCAACGATACTTTGGCGCCTTTCTGGGCTAATTTTGTTGCGATTAACCCTTGATTGTAAGCGTTTTGCTAAGGTGCTTTTTGCATCATTGGCAAACTCAAAATCCAGATCATATAAATACACCTGTTGATTATGACTGGCAGCCACTTCAGCAATGCCAATGCCCATGGTTCCTGCTCCAATCACACCCACTTTTTTAATGTCTTCAATCATATTATTTGCCCTTAAACTCAGGTTTTCTTTTTTCTTTAAAAGCATCTACACCTTCTTTAAAATCATGGGTTAGTCCCATTAATCGTTGTACATCTCTTTCGTTATCTAATTGTTGATCATAGGTAGATTGATATGAAAGATCCATCATTTCTTTAATATTAGACATGGCCAAAGTCGGACGATTGGCAATTTTATTAACTAAATTTTTAACATCATCAAAGTAAGTTTCATCTGCATAACTGGCATAAATCATGCCCCATTCACACGCTTGAGTTGCAGTAACAGGCTCTGCCAACATGGTGATGGCTTTGGCACGCGCCAAACCGATTAACTTTGGTAATATCCAAGTACCATTACAATCAGGAATTAAGCCCACTTGTGAAAAGGATTGAATAAATTTTGCTGATTCTGTGGCAACCACAATGTCACAATTTAATGCAATATTGGCTCCAGCTCCAGCAGCGACACCATTTACTGCACAAACAATTGGAGTGCGAATAGATTTCAATACTCTTAGATTGGCATTAAAACCATTCTCTAATGTATCTGTCTCTTATACACATCTCCGAGCCCACGAGACAGGCAGAAATCTC
>CAJXVJ010000339.1 GCA_913061105.1 uncultured Alcanivoracaceae bacterium
AGATTTCTGCCTGTCTCGTGGGCTCGGAGATGTGTATAAGAGACAGTAATACAACAATGCACTTTTTCATATTGTTTTTCTCAAAATTTTACTGACTTTTAACCACGATACAGACATAAACAAATTGTGTTCCCAAATACATTCCAATAATTTAGCCATAATTCTAACATTTCATTTATTAATGCTTTTAATATTTTTATACAATATTCACTAAAATGCCATCATTTGGATTAAATGTGGGCATTTGCAAACTGAATCACATTCTTGATCATAGTTAATTTGTTGTATATGCCAAAAAAAGTAACTATAATTAATATAATGAGTACTAATAAAATCAATCCAGAAGTCAATAGCAAAAATACAAATGACGATTACTATTCCGCATTGATAAAACAAAAAGAGTTCGAAATCCAACAACTGCAATCCAAAGTTGATCATTTGCAATCCGAAAAAGATTCTATTCTCCGTTCAGTGAGTTTTAAATTAGGGCAGATGATGACTGCTCCTGTTAGATTATTGATCAGTTTATTTAAAAACAGTAAAAAAAAAGCACATAATCCAATAAAAGCCAGCTGTGATACAGCTATTTTTTCAAACGGGTTCATCGAAATCTCTGGTTGGGCTCTGTCAGATTCTTTAATTGAAAAAGTGCTTATTTTTATCCATGAAGAACGCATAACTCATGCACGACTTGGGTTGTTCAGAAAAGATGTTTTAGCCGCCATTCCAAATAACCCAGAAAGCGAATTTTCAGGTTTCGTCGCACATTTTAAACACCCATCTCTGCCATCAAGAATTAAATTAGAAATCCATGATTCTGAAGGAAATATAGTCTGCTTAGAAAAAGTGGTGCTACCAGCCACTGATAACATGCAGTTTGATGAGCAATACCAAATCTTGTTGCAACAACAAGAACCCATTCGCCAGCAGTTGTTAAACGAATTGTTAAATAAAAAGTTTGAATATCAACCAATAATTACAGTATTAATCCTCATTGAGGAACAAAACAATGACAGAATTAACTCGTGTATAAAATCAGTAATTAAACAAGATTATAAAAATTGGCAATTATGTTTGATTTGCAATAAATCTGATAATAAAGGATTAAATGATCTGTTTGCAAAATGGCAACAACAAGACAATAGAATAATTTCTTATCATAGCAATATTAATGCTACTGTAGAAAAATCTACAGGCGATTATATTGCTTTTTTACCAGCATCTAATGAATTCAATCATGGTGCTTTTTTACAGATTGTTAATGAGTTAAATCAAAACGAAACAGATGTCATTTATTTCGATGAGGACATTATTGATGCCGATGGTAAACGCTGTAATCCACATTTTAAACCTGATTTTAATCTAGATGCCTTGTTATCTTGGAACTATCTTGGTGCTTGTGGGTTGATTAATAGAAAAGCAGGAGAGGCTGTGGGTTGGTTTAGTGAGAACATTAATCAAGTTAATATATATGAATTGTATCTTAAATTGGCGGATAAAAACTTTGCCTTTAATCACATTCCTCAAGTCTTGTCTCACAATACTAATGTTGATAACGCCATTAATTCTGATAAACAAACCCTATACAATCACCTAATGAGAACTGACCCAGATGCTGAATTAATAGATGGCTTTTTTAATAACTGCTTTAGGGTAAAAAGAAAAATTTTACAACAAAATCATGTCAGCATTATTGTTCCGTTCAAAGATCAAGTTGATTTGTTAAAAACCTGTGTTGAGAGCTTATTAAAGAAAACAGATTATTCAAATTTTAGTCTGTTACTGATTAACAACCAAAGTGAAGAAAAACCAACTTTAGACTATTGTAATCAACTTGTTGAACAACATAAAAATATCGAATTATATGATTTTAATGAACCGTTTAATTTTGCCAGACTCAACAATTGGGCAGTTAAAAAAACATCCAGTGAATATGTTTTATTGTTAAACAATGATACCGAAGTAATAAACCCTGATTGGTTATGTGCCATGGTTGAACACATTCAAAGACCTGAGGTTGCTGCTGTGGGAGCCAAGTTGTTGTTTCCTGATAACACCATTCAACATGCTGGTGTGGTTGTTTCACCTGAAGGTGCGGTTCACAACAATCGGTTTTTGGCCGATGAAGCTTATGGATATTTTAATAGAACCAACTATATTCAAAATGTATCTGCTTGTACTGCGGCTTGTTTATTGCTGAAAAAATCTGTGTTTTTACAAGTTGGTGGGTTTGATGAAACAAAATTTGCCATTGCTTATAACGATGTGGATTTGTGTTTAAAGATTCGTCAAGCAGGTTATTTGATCACCTATACACCTTATGCCAAACTCTACCATTATGAATCGCAATCAAGGGGCCAAGATAATTCGCCAGAAAAACTCTCAAGATTTACCAAAGAGCTTAAAAATTACCAACAAAAATGGGCAGAAATTTACAAGAATGGTGATCCTTACTTGAATCCAAATCTAGCTCGAGCTGCTGAGAAAATTACTCTGAATATAGAACAATAATAACAGTTGTTATTAAGTTGTATCAAATCCCAAATGTTTTACATAGGCCAAATCTTCTGTGTTAAAAACCGAAATATCTTGTTGTTTATATCGACCAATTGTTTTTGGTGGCTTGACTAAACTTATTAAATGTTTAACTTTTGTTGAGTCTAAATTCATCTCAAAGAATTGACTTAGTTTATCCAGTCCATTTTTTGGGTCTTGACAAAACTCATCAAAATTTAAAAGATAAAAATCTTTCTTCATTGATTGAGTATTCACAATGAGCTCTTTGTGCACTCTACACCCTGTCTCTTATACAC
>CAJXVJ010000340.1 GCA_913061105.1 uncultured Alcanivoracaceae bacterium
CTACACAGAGTAGATCGTCGGCAGCGTCAGATGTGTATAAGAGACAGCAGTAATTGAGAGTTATGTGATTGACGGATCACGGATTAGTTTTAAAGAAGTGGTCAGTCACATTAATGCCAAAGGAGAAAAAGTTTCTTCTTCAGCAATGGGAATTTATCAATACAAAGATGATAAGATTGTTAGAGCCTGGTATTTTATTGATTGAAAAAAAATTGACAACTACTTTAAATCATCAAAGATATTTTAATATGATTTAATTATCAAGTTTTCATCAAATCTATTAAATTCAGAATGTTTCAGATTTGATTCAGGATTTCCAGAGTGTATTTTAGTAGAATTTATATAATTCAAATAAAACAAAATGGAAAGTATCACATGAAAAAAATAATTGTTATTTATTTTCTTATACATTCTCAATTATCAAATGCCTTTGTCACTGTAGGAACTGATGGTGCCTGTCAAGTCAGCCCAGTAAGTCTTGAGTCTGCAGCCATTAATAATGATGAAGTGAGAATAACCAATCAACAAGCCTATGACGCCATAGATATCATCAATCACAATGCCCATATTATTGGCGGATTCAATAACTGTACGGATGCAAACAATAACGTTGTAAGCAACACTAACTCTGTGATTTCTGGCAATAACTCAAACACAACCATTTCGATACTTACTACTGCTGCAGGTGGTCATACTCCACGCACAGTAATGTTAGAAAATATTGATATCATCAATGGTTCAAGTGATGGTACCAATATAGCAGCAGGAATCAATATAGTTGGCAATTTGGATGTCACCATTAATAATACTGAAATTCGAAACAACCAAAGCAGTGGCTCAGCTGGTGGAATCTATATAAGTGGTCTACAAGGTGCTCAGTTATCATTAAACAATACATTGATCAGCAACAATTCAGCAACTCTGGATGGTGGAGCACTTTATGCCACAGGGAGTGCAGAAATCACATTAAACGATGTAGAGGTTGCCAACAACAGTGCCAAATGGGGGGCTGGCATCTCAATTGGATCAAATAACAACAAACTTTCTGTGATAAATTCTACAATCAGAAACAACATTGCCAGTAGTAATGGTGGCGGTATTTACTGCTTGGGAGTCAATAATTTAAATTTAACAGAGAATAATTTAATCCAAGACAATACAGCTGTTTTAGGCGGAGGTGTATTTTTATCTTCAAGTTGCTCAATGCTTTTCAAAGGTGGTGACAATTCTGAATTAAACAATATTCTTTATGGCATTAATGACAATATTGCACAGACATTGGGTGGCGGTATTTTTGTAGGCAATCAAGCAAGAATAGATTTGATTGGAAGTGCTAATCATTATGTAAACATCACCAACAATGTCGTTACTTCAGGCAGTACATCTCAAGGTGGTGGAATTTTCGTTACCGATGTTAATTCATATGTGAAAATCATTAATGGCAGAATCAGTGGCAATACTGCAGATAACGGAGCCGCTTTGTATGCTCGTGGGTCTGGTCATATTGAGATGCGACGTTCATCTGGCAATTGTTTTGGCAATCAAATCTGCTCTGAAATCAGTAACAATCAGACTTTATTCGCAGGAACAATTGCCACAGAATCATGTGGAATGGCAAGTATTTATCAAACCAATATTCATGATAATACAGCTGGTTCTGATGCAGTTGCTCGATTTGAAGGCAATAATTTAGATAACTGTCAATCAGTACTCGAAGGTAACCTCATCTATAGTAATAAAAGAAATGATGATGGCAGCACCAGAATGATTTCATTAAATAGAAAAGTTGAGCTTGAATTTGCCTTCAATACAATGACCGATAATAATGCTACAAATAACATTGTTATGTTAGATAATTCAGGAAGCACCCAAACTTTAAAAATAAATTCATCTATAATCTGGGATGCCCCTGCCATTCCTGTTTCTGCTAGTTCACCTGGCAACACTTTTAGTGGCAACTGTTTTGCCGTACATGATGCATCAAATCTGCCTGCAGAATTTGGTCCAATCATTGGTGGAAACGACCCATTATTTACAAATCCCGCAATCAACGATTATTCTACTACCGATTTATCACCCTATTCTGACTTCTGTGATACAAGTTTATACAGCCCAAGGTTCCATGATATTATTGGCACAGTTCGAGGTCATGCATGGTTACCTCCTGTTCTTGGTCCATATGACATGGGTGCTTTTGAATATGATGATGTTCATTTCAACAACGTTATTTTTCAAGATGGATTTGATTAGCAAAAAAATCGTTTCTTCTTTAGATTGGTCAACTGTTAAATTTATTAATAGAAGTTAAGCAATGGTATCGTAAATTTTTAACTATGATATTGTGTTATAATTTGCTTAAATAATGACTAAAGCAATCAACACAAAAACATGATTAGAGAGCATTTATTCAGCAAAAAACTGGGCGCCGACCCTTATTTTAGGTGGCGCGGTGGAGAAATATCTCGTATCGAAGGCATTTCAGATGGTGTCTTTGCGATTACCATTACATTACTTATTGTTACTTCATCTTCATCAGAGTCTTTCTTTAACATTTGGCTGATGATCAGAGATTTGCCTGCTTTTCTGATAAGCTTTGTTATGATTATGTATGCCTGGTTTGAACATTACCGCTTTTTTAGAAGATATGGTTTAGAAGATGGATGGACAGTCATATTAAATGCCTTGTTTTTATTCATTATTATGATTCTGGCTTACCCATTGAAATTTTTAGCGACATTTTTATGGCACATTATTATCTGTCTCTTATACACATCTCCGAGCCCACGAGACAGGCAGAAATCT
>CAJXVJ010000341.1 GCA_913061105.1 uncultured Alcanivoracaceae bacterium
TTTTTAAAGGGTGTGATTAAACATGTACAAAATATTTTTAGCTTTCTTTTTGATGGCCACAAGCTTGTTTGCTTGTGCTGAAATTTCTGTTATTTACAACGTTAAGGGCAACACAATAAATGATGGTAAACGCATTGAGTTTAGTGCCATAGCCTTTGATCAAGGCAAAGTTGTTCAGATTGGATCGGATAAAGAAATTTTAAAAGCCTTTCCCAAAGCAGATACAAAGGATGGCAAAGGATTATCCATGCTTCCAGGTTTACATGATTCTCATGCGCACGTAATGAATGAATCACGATTACAAAATCAAGTTCAATTAATGGGCATAGATACACTTCAAGGCACGTTAGATACCATTAAAAAGTTTGCAAATGAACATCCAGAAAATGAATGGATTATTGGAAGAGGGTGGAACCAAGTTCTTTGGGATGAAAACGCATTTCCAAGTAAGTCGGATTTAGATAAATTGAATATTGATAAACCCATTTGGTTAAAACGCGTTGATGGCCATGCAGGTTGGGCAAATTCTCAAGCCATGAAAATAGCCCGTTCAAGCACTTATGAAAAAGGTGTTGAAGGCGGCGAAATAATCATGGATCAATACGGCATTCAAACAGGTGTATTTATTGATAATGCCATGGGAATCATAACCAAAGAAGTGCCAGAAGAAAAAGCCACTGAAACAGTAGCAGTGATGTCAAAAGGATTAAACTTTTTAGCCTCTTTGGGTTTAACAACCATCGATGATGCTGGTATCGATTCGCAAACATACCATTCTTATAAGTTTTTGGCCAATACCAATGCAATGCCCATTCGAATCAATGCCATGATTCATTCAGGTGCCAAAGATTTCAAAAAAATGATTGGTTTAGGACCAGTAAAAACTGCTGATGATTATTTGCAGATTCATTCGGTTAAATATGTTTATGATGGTGCATTAGGATCACGTGGTGCAGCCATGATTGAGGATTATTCTGATAGACATGATCATAAAGGTCTATTTGTCCAAACTGATGAATTTATATCAAAAAACATATTCGAATTAGCAAATGGCGGTTGGCAAGCAGCCATTCATGCCATTGGTGATGAGGCAAACCGCTTGTCAATTAAGGCTTTATCAAATCCAAAAGCACAAACCTTAAATAACAGAAACAGAATTGAGCATTTACAAATAGTCGATGTGGATGACATTAAGTTAGTGGGTAAAAACCACATCATTGCATCAATGCAACCCACACATGCCACCTCAGATATGAATATGGCTGAAGACCGCATAGGCAAAGAAAGACTAAAAGGTGCTTATGCTTGGCAGACTTTAATAAAGGACGGTGTAGTGCTTGCATCAGGCTCTGATTTCCCAGTTGAATTACCCAACCCATTTTTTGGATTACATGCAGCAGTCACACGCCAAGACAGAAATAATCAACCCTTAAAAGGTTGGATACCTGAGGAAGCCATGACAGTAGAACAAGCATTGGCTTCTTTTACAATCCATGGTGCATATACCAATAGAAATGAAAAAGTATTGGGTAGCTTAGAAACAGGGAAATGGGCAGATTTCATCTTAGTTGATCAAGATATATTTAGTATAGATCCGAAAGACATCTGGAAAACAAAAGTACAGCAAACATGGGTTGCCGGTGAAAAAGTATTTGAAAAAGAATAATTAATATCCTATCAAAGCCATTAACTAAAAAGCCAAGATCTCACTGATCTTGGCTTTTTTTATTTTGGAGTAAGAATAATGGGCTTTAAATTAAATACATACAAGCCTCAAACACACGGGTAAATTTATAAACACTATTGGACTTTTTAAATATTTATTATTCATAATAATCAATGATTTAGTCTCAAAATCTAATGTAATGTCTTATTATTCTTTAACTCTTTACCTATTGATATCAAATGGATCAGAATCGATTTGATTGCTTATTCCATCAAAATCCCAGTCAGCATCGGGCGATTCAGTCACCAGCACAGTTGTTAACCATTCGATAACAGAGGACTTGCTTCTTAAATCACCATTTAAATCATAACGGCTTAAAGTATGGTTCAAAAATAAGTAATGTTGACTGCGTTGATCATAGAAAGGATGCGCATACAACTTTCCAGTATAATAAGGAATTAAGCCTAAATAGGATTTAGCTATTTGATCAGGACTCATCATTTCAATTTCAAACCCATTAATAAATATTACATCTGAATTGACGAAATTATCACCCATTAGCAAGGCTTCTTCTGTGATACCAGTTGGTGAAGGAAAAATTCTGAGTATTGAAAATTGGTAATCAGATCCTAGACCAGCTGAAGGAGGGTTAATGACATTTGCCAGTTGTACAGTAAAATTATCGCCAATAGTTGCTGAACCACCTGTTAATTCTAAAGAAATTGTAGTATCAGATTGAGCAGCAATACTGGCCGTTAGGGTTCCTGCGTTGATATTAGTCAGTGTCGCACTGGTATAATCTGGGCCATCAGCATCAACATTGTTAATGATAAAAGTAAATATGCCTCCATTTGTAATGTCTATTTCAGTAGATAAGGTAAAAAAAGCTTCATAGCTAGTCTGTTCACTCACAACTAAACTAGTTGGAACCATGGATGCATTCTCCA
This sequence comes from uncultured Alcanivoracaceae bacterium, assembly GCA_913061105.1. Classification (GTDB taxonomy): domain Bacteria; phylum Pseudomonadota; class Gammaproteobacteria; order Xanthomonadales; family Marinicellaceae; genus NORP309. The sequence continues at coordinate 2,614 of CAJXVJ010000341.1, forward strand.
TAACTCCAATTACAGAAACATCAAAACTGTCTGTAACGGTACCTTGGCCACCAGGTAAGTCACTGGCCATAATGGTTATGGTTGTTACCTGTCTCTTATACACATCTCCGAGCCCACGAGACAGGCAG
>CAJXVJ010000342.1 GCA_913061105.1 uncultured Alcanivoracaceae bacterium
TTTCTGCCTGTCTCGTGGGCTCGGAGATGTGTATAAGAGACAGAATCTAACCTGTGCTAAGATTATAAATTATAAACCTTATTTATATGAATTCTCAACCAATGAAAAAATTTTCTAAAATCATTTTTGTTTTAATTTACTTATGTTGTTTTACACCAACAATAGCGCAAGAGCCTATTAAAGAAAGTTTTAAAAAAGGCAGTCCGCCAACTAGCTCTAAACAAAAATTCATGTTTCTGATCAACTCAGATCCTCAAATGGGAGATGAACACACTGAAAAAAAAGGATTGAAAATTCTGAATGAATTGTTAGAAATGTTTGTCACTGAAACCAATAAAAGAAAAGGCAAAGACAAACCAGATTTTGTGGTTTGGGATGGAGATTTAGTTTGGGATGCTTTTCAAAATGCCTTTGATAATTTTCAACGAATTGTCTCAAAAATGAATGTCCCATCTGTATTGGTTCATGGCAATCATGATGGATACAATGATGATCCTAAATTCCTTAATCTACAACAGAACCTATCTGGGTATAAAAAACTCAATTATTCATTTGATTATGGAAAATGGCATTTTGTCGTCATTAAGGCTGAAGAAAAATACTTAAAAGCCGATGAAAAAATAGCCATGTTGAAATGGCTGGATGATGAATTAAAAAATAACAAAGACAAGCAAATCATGTTATTTATGCATTACCATATTTTACCTACAGGCTTGAGCCAGATGGAATTCTATACCTATTTTCCGATGCCATTTAAAAATCAAATGCTGGATACCATTACCAGATATAACAATGTTAAATATGTTTTTTCTGGTCACGTACATATTGGTATTAAAGCTTCAATAAAAACAGCGCGAAACTATAAAGGCACCAATTTTATCTTGGCACCCACACCAGTATTCCCCAGACCTTTTGGTGAAGAATTCCCAAAATTTAGTGACAAAGGCAACCGATATGATCGCAGAGGGTTTTATTCTGAAGTGCATGTCAATGGGGATAATGTTCGCATAGTTGGTAGAAAAATAAACCACCCTCATAAAGTAACATACCCAAAAACATTCAAAACTTTTAGCTTCTCAGAAGATCCACGGGCTATGACAAGAGAAGGCAATTTACCCATAAACGATCAGCTCATTAATGGCAGTTTTAATGATGGGCTCAAAGGCTGGCATTCGAGCCTGCGTTATAAAAAAGACAATTTACCCATTTTTGATAACCGCATCAGTAATGGAAAAAGTATGCTGCACTATAATGCCAGTTATGGTTCATGGACATTTGATGAATACTTGGAAAACTACCAAGTCATCAAATACAAAGACAACATGCACATGCGTATAGATTTCAGTACAATGCCAAGTAAATTTAAAGGCAGTGGTGGTTATTACCGTGTTTTTGCTTATGATAAAGACGGAGAATTACTCAAAATTTTATTGTTTCATTGGGGCACACAAGAAAATAAAGTCAAATTTATGCCACAATCATGGGCTTATAATGCGACAGGTAACAGACATGGGCCATTGTGGCTAGATAAGAAAATCAAAGAAGGAGATATGCTCAGTTTTCCATTGGAAATTAGCCCGCTTAAAGATCAAAAATTGGAAATTGAATTGAATTCTTTATTCGATCAAATTAACCAAGGTGCAAATGCAAAACCAATTAACCACATTGCCATTGCTTATGGTGTTTGGGGACGTGTAACACCTAAAGGTAGAAAATTCACCAGTACATTGAATATTGAAGAAATCAATATTAGCACCAATGATAAAAATGAACACACCTCAATGGTACAGTTAAATGGAAAAGCAATCACTAGAGTAGAGACTGAACTTGAATTTGGATACCACTATAAAAAAGACAGAAAACCAAAAGATTTAAAACTCATGAAAGATATTAAAAAAGACATTAAAAAGGACATTAAAAAGGACATTAAAAAGAAAGAGAACAAAATTACCAAACACAACTTTGAGTAAACCTGTGCTCCCTATTCAAAATGCCCTTTATTGATAATATCTATTTTTGGGAGATCAGTTAGATTAAGGTTGTTTTCTAAACTATCAATGATTTTTTGAGTGAGTCTAGATTTACCTAAATTATTATAATGTAACGGGTCCATATAATACCCACACTCAGGTGTTTGACTATTTGTTTTTAAAACCCTTCTCAAGTCCAACAATTCAAAATCACTATGTTGGTCAATACTAATTAATGCTTCCTCTACTACTTCATGAGCATCAGATGGCTTAATCATATAACCATACATAGGATGTTCTGGTAACAAGACCAGTTTTAATTTTATTTGCTTGCTTAATATACTTGAAAAGAGTTTTTGCCAATTGTGGGTAATATCAATTCTTGTTTGTTCGTTTAATTTGTAATATTCCAATTCATTTTCCAGTAAATATTGTGCACTACTGGTATGACACACAGCCAAAATAAACCTTTCAGCACCATTTAAACTTGTTTTCTTTTTTGAAATATCTTTAGATGTATTAACGCATTGCTTTAAATCTTCTAGTTGAAACCCGCATATATTTCCCTCCATGCTTCTGTTAAATTGAAGTGTTTTATCATGGTTGCTTTTTAAATAATATTCAATCATATTTGCTCTTTTTATGATTCCTCTAAAAAACCGTTTGAGATCTCTGTAATATACAGCAATGGCACTTCTAGTAATATAGCTATAGTAATTATGATCTGTCTCTTATACACATCTGACGCTGCCGACGATCTACTCTGTG
>CAJXVJ010000343.1 GCA_913061105.1 uncultured Alcanivoracaceae bacterium
TACACAGAGTAGATCGTCGGCAGCGTCAGATGTGTATAAGAGACAGATTATTATTACTACTACTTCCATTTAAGGCATTGGCTATGACTGACACAGAGTATAAGCTGGCAGTGACAGGTAGTTGGGAGGGTGATTATAAGTTCGACGATACAAAAAGATCTTGGTGTGCAAACCATTTCAATGATGGAAGTTTAAAAATATATTTTTTTGATGAGTCAATTAGTGAAATGAAAAAGGTTAGAAATTTTATATTATCAGGTACATGGGTTGTTGAAAAGGGGTTGATGACTACTGTAACTCAAATTGAAAGTTTGGATGGTAAGCCTGTTAACACAGAACAAGAACATGATACTGATAAATATAAAATACTGTCAATAGATGACAAACAGTATAAATATGAAGGGCAAAGAGAAGGCAAAACGGTCTTTATTACGAAACGTGTAGAAAATTGTAATTAATTAATAGTGAATTAAGAACACTAAAATATTGTTAAGGTTTGTTAAAAATCTATACGGCTATAAATTTATTAATCAACCATCGTATTTTTCTACAAATTCGGTGCCAAAATCTTTCTCGCTTTCTCTAAATCAATGCCTTTTCTCGTGGCATAATCTTGTAATTGGTCTTCGCCAATTTTTCCCAAAACAAAATACTGTGATTGTGGGTGAGAATAATAGAACCCACTAACAGAGCTGGCAGGATACATGGCAAAGCCTTCGGTAAGTTCGACGCCGATGGTGTTTTCAACATCCAAGAGTTTAAATAACAATTCTTTTTGGGTGTGATCAGGGCAAGCTGGATACCCTGGAGCAGGGCGGATGCCTTGGTATTTTTCATTAATCAGGGCTTCATTGTCTAACGATTCCTTTGTGTCATAGGCCCAAAAATCAGTGCGAATGCGCTGGTGTAAGTGTTCTGCAAAGGCTTCAGCCAATCTATCTGCCAAAGATTTTAATAAGATGGATGAGTAATCATCGTGTTTGCTTTCAAACTCTTCCAACTTTTTTTCAATGCCAATGCCGGTTGTGACTGCAAAAGCACCGATGTGGTCATTGTGGCCGCTTTGTTTGGGTGCAATAAAGTCAGTAAGTGATAAATTATTGCCTGCTTTTTGTTTTTGTTGGCGTAAATTGTACAACCGATGGTTTTGTTTGTTGTGAGAAATAATCACATCATCATCCAGTGAGTGGGCTTCATATATGCCAAACACAGCTTTGGCTGTGAGCCATTTTTCTGAAACTATTTTCTCTAGCATGGCTTTGGCATCTTTGTAGAGTTCAGATGCGCTTTCACCGACGATTTCGTCTGTTAATATATCAGGGTATCGGCCATGTAATTCCCATGTTTGAAAAAACGGTGTCCAATCAATGACATCGGCCAATTTGTCTAATGGATAATCTTGAAAATCTTTAATGCCTTTAAATTCTGTTGGCATTGGAGGCGATTTGTGCCAATCAATTTGAAATTTGTCTGCACGTGCATCAGAAATGGGCAGTGTGACTTTTTTGCTGGGTCGCTTAAGTCTTCTTACTCTGATTTCTTCGTATTCCTTTTTGATCTTATTTACAAAAGGCTGTTTTAAATCTTTAGAGCCCAACAAGTTTTGTGCCACACCCACAGCTCTTGAGGCATCTTTGACCCAAATGGTATCGCTGGCATAATTGGGTTCAATTTTTAGGGCAGTGTGCGTTCTTGAAGTGGTGGCACCACCAATCAATAAAGGCAGTTTCATGTCACGGGTTTGCATTTCTGCAGCCACATCACACATTTCATCCAATGATGGTGTGATTAATCCAGATAAACCTATAATGTCCGCATTGTGTTCAACAGCAGCATCCAAAATGGTTTTTGCTGGCACCATAACACCTAAGTCTACGATGTTGTAATTGTTACAACCCAAGACGACACCGACTATGTTTTTGCCAATATCATGCACATCTCCTTTGACAGTAGCCATGATAATTGTACCATTGTCTTTCTGGTTGCCTTTTTGTGCTTCGATGAAAGGCAACAACCATGCCACCGCTTTTTTCATCACCCTGGCAGATTTAACCACTTGGGGTAAAAACATTTTGCCATCACCAAACAAATCTCCAACCACATTCATGCCGTCCATTAATGGCCCTTCTATCACCTCTAGTGGATCATTGAGGTCTTTATAGGCAGCTTCGGTATCTTCATCGATGTATTCGGTAATGCCTTGAACCAAAGCATAGGACAATCTTTCGGTTATCGGTAATTCACGCCATTTTTTATCGGCCTGTTTTTGTTTTTTACCTTGAATGCCTGCTGCAATGTCCATCAATCTTTCTGTGGCATCATCGCGTTTATTAAATAACAAATCTTCTATGCGATCACGGACTTCTTTATCGATGTCATCATAGACGGTGAGCAATCCAGGATTGACGATGCCCATGTCCATGCCTGCTTTGATGGCATGGTAAAGGAACACAGAATGAATCGCTTCGCGCAATGGATTGTTGCCACGAAATGAGAAAGAAATATTAGAGACGCCACCAGAAACATGACACAAAGGCATTTCTTGTTTGATGACACGAGTGGCTTCGATAAAATCTACGCCATAATTGTTGTGTTCTGATAAGCCAGTTCCTATCGCGAATATATTCGGATCAAATATGATGTCTTCAGGCAAAAATCCAACTTTATTGACCAATACATCATAACTGCGCCGACAAATTTCTACTCTGTCTCTTATACACATCTGACGCTGCC
>CAJXVJ010000344.1 GCA_913061105.1 uncultured Alcanivoracaceae bacterium
CTACACAGAGTAGATCGTCGGCAGCGTCAGATGTGTATAAGAGACAGGGGCTATACAAGACAAGCAGTAGCTTTAGGTTTTGTGTTTTGGGGTCTAGCAGCATTAGATAGAAAGCAGTTTAAACAATTTCTTATTTTAATTGCTTTGGCCACGACATTTCATAAATCCGCTGTACTAATGATTGGATTGGGTATATTCCTGCAAGGTAATGGCAAAGTAATTAGAACATTTGCTGTAATAGCTATTGGTGTAGGGTTATACAATGCATTTTTATCTGACTATCAAGATGATTTATGGAAAAACTATGTTGAAGTTCAGATGGAATCCCAAGGAGCACTAATTCGTGTGGCTATGAATTTCATCCCCGCTATTATATTTTTACTTTATAGAAAAGAATGGAAAAAACAATATAATGATTATCCTTTCTGGGCCATGATAGCATTGGGTTCTATTGGCAGTGTTTTCTTAGTGACTTTGGCTTCAACAGCCGTTGATAGAATTGCCTTGTATTTCACACCAATACAAGTGGTTGTTTTTTCGCGACTGCCTTTCTTATTGCGTAATAAGTTTAATCTACAGCTTATAACCTTTGGGATTCTTGTCTTTTATTTATTGGTACTATATGTATGGCTTAACTATGCCACCCATGCAAGATATTGGGTTCCTTACAACAATATTTTGTTTGAAGGGCTTTGAGCAATTAATAATTAGTAATTAAAGAGCAAGAACGGCAATCAATTAGCAATAGGTATTTTCTTTTGCTACTATTAAAACGTTATTAGGACTTGTAAAAAATATGCAGAATGTAATGTACAATTGAAATCAATGTACAATAGGCAATTGAAGATCAAAAAATACAAATTAGATTTCCGTTTTCACGGGAATGACGTTATTGATGAAGGGGTAAATCATAATGTGCGGTTTAATAGGATTAATCAGTAACCAAAAACAAGATGAAGTGCTTGATGCGATGCTTGAGGTATTGGATTACCGTGGGCCGGATGACTGTGGTGGGTTAATCCATCAATCTGGTGAACGTTTTGTTCATTTGGGGCAAAATCGGTTGGCTATACAAGATACTTCAGATAATGGGCACCAGCCATTTGTCTCAGATTGTGGGCAGTACGTTTTAGTGTTTAATGGTGAGGTATATAATTTCAAAGCCATTCGGGTTGAACTTGAAGCATTGGGGCAAGCATTTGTATCTGGGTCTGATACTGAGGTTTTGCTTTATGCTTATAAGCAATGGGGCATCAAATGCATAGATAAGTTTATTGGCATGTTTGTCTTTGCAATGTTAGATAAGTCTGAGAATAATCTGACTTTAGTTCGAGACAGAGCGGGTGTTAAGCCTTTGTACTATTATGATGATAATGGTGAGTTTGCGTTTGCATCTGAATTAAAGTCCTTTCACCATCTGCCATCATTTTCAAAACAATTAAATAAATCTGTACTGCCCTATTACTTTCAATTTGGCTATATCCCTGCTCCACATACCATTTTTGAAAACACCTTTAAATTAGAAGCAGGATATTATTTACAGTACGATTTGTTGTCCAATACTTATGAAAACATTCAATATTGGGATGTTGAGGAATATTATTTAAAAGAAAAAACCAAAAACAGTGAACAACAAATCATGGAAGATTTAGAAGACTTGCTGACTGATGCGGTTAATTTGCGCATGGTTTCGGATGTGCCCGTTGGGGTGTTTTTAAGTGGTGGGTACGATTCAACATTGGTCACTGCTTTATTGGCTCAAGATAAATCCAGACAATTACACACATTTACCATTGGTTTTGAAGATAAAAAGTACAATGAGGCTGAACATGCTAAGGTGGTGTCTCAACACTTTAAAACCAAACATACTGAATACTATGTCAGCAATCAAGACATGTTAGAAAAGATTAAAAGCTTGCCTTTTTATTATGACGAACCCTTTGCGGACAGTTCATCCATACCGACCATGATTGTTGCTGAACTGGCTAAGAAAGATGCCACTGTTGCCTTGTCTGCTGATGGTGGTGATGAAACATTTTGTGGCTACAGTAAATATTTTATGTTACAACGTTTTGAATCGACTTTTAACAGCTCATTTAAGAAAGGCAGCATTAATAAATTGTTGAATTTGTTCAGTGAGAAACAAGCAGAGCGGGTTAATAGTTGGCTGCCTAAAAAACGCCAGTCCACCAATATTCAAGACAAATACATGAAATTTAAACGGGCAATGGGCTCAGAATCATTGTCAGAAATGTTTTGTAATGCTTCATCTTACGTCGATAAACAAGATGTTAGCCGGTTTTTAAAATTAGATAGTAATTTGTTCAATAAATATCAGTTTAACCAAGACTTATCTTTTATGGATAACATGATGCTTAATGATTATAAAACATTTATGGTGGATGATGTTTTGACAAAAGTCGACCGTGCTTGTATGAGTAATAGCCTTGAAGGCAGAGAACCACTGCTGGATCATCGCATCATTGAATTTATGGCGCGTGTTCCAATAGATATAAAATACAAAAATAAACAAGGCAAACACCTGCTAAGACAAATTCTCTACAAACACATTCCAAAAGAACTGGTTGATAAACCCAAAGCAGGCTTTCAAATCCCTTTGGTTGATTGGATGTTAAAAGATTTAAAATCTTTGGTTAATAAACACTTAAATCTGTCTCTTATACACATCTGACGCTGCCGACGATCTACTCTGTGTAGA
>CAJXVJ010000345.1 GCA_913061105.1 uncultured Alcanivoracaceae bacterium
CACAGAGTCGATCGTCGGCAGCGTCAGATGTGTATAAGAGACAGTTGTTAAACAAATCACACAAAACACAACAATGACTTTTTACACTATTATTTGATTGAATTTTATTATAAACTGCAATCTCAATTAAACTAAGACAAGGAAATATTATGATAAAAAGATTACTCCCCATTTTGCTTATCGTTACATTCGCAGCCACTGCAAAAGACAATCTAGCAAACAGCGACTTACAATTAAAAAATTCGTTACTCTGGAAAATTTCGGGCAATGAATTGACTGAACCTTCTTATTTATATGGCACCATGCATTTGTTATGTGACAAATCGAACTCTGAAAAAGCCAAAGTTCAGAATGCAGTTAATGCTTCAGAAAAATTGTACCTAGAAATAGACATGTATAATCCAAAAGAAGCCATGAGTGTTATGCAATTAATGTCTGAGGAAACAAAAATAAAAGATTTGGAAGATAAGGAAAAAAAGGATTTGTTATTGAAATTAGCTGAAGAGCATTTAGGTATGAAAGGCACATTGATAGAAAATACCACTGTATTTTCAGTTTTTTCAATGATGGCATTTAAGGCCACAGATGATTGTGCTTTGCCTTCATCTGTAGAAGAGTCTTTGGATGCAAAATTTAACAGTGACAGATCAAAAATTGCAGGCTTGGAAACAATGGCACAACAGATGGAATTTATCCGTGAATCAGAAGTTGCAAACTTAGACAATACCATTATTGGATTACAAGAATTTGATGAAATGAAAGATATGTATGATGATATGAGCGAGCATTATATGTCTGAAAATATTAATGCCTTGTATGCCATGATGACGCAGACTTCGGATCTTTATACACAAGAATACCTAGATAAAATGATGGAAATTCTATTGGTAAAACGCAATAAAAATTGGACTGTTCAAATTCCAGAAATTGCTGCAAAGCAACCGACATTTTTTGGTGTTGGTGCAGGTCATTTACCTGGTGAAAATGGTGTCATTAATCTACTCAGAAAAGACGGATATACTGTAGAAGCTGTCATGGATCAATAGCCTATATACAATTAATGGTATATAGTGATTCACACCAAGGCACCTCAAATGGGGTGCCTTTTTTTATGTAAAATAGTCATAGAGAGCTTTGCACAACTAGTGCGATGAGTAAAAAATGATTAAATCTGCCAACTTTTCGACAAATTTATTAGCAATAGCAAGCTATTACACGCAAATTTTCTCTCAATTTGATAGATTTTCTCTATTTTTTCTTTCACCACATAGTTATGCAAAACTCTCTCATACAATGGTTGATAATAACCATATAGCTTGAGTTTTCAAAACTTTAGTGCTATTTTTAGAAGTATGAAGAAAATTTCAATAATTCTATTTATCTTAACGGCTGTTTTTATTGTTCAGGCTGAGCCTCCTGGCACCTGTGTTTCTGATGATGAGGCCAATTTATTCAATGACATCAATAACTATAGGATAGCCAATGGCTTAGCAGCGGTTCCCCAGTCAAATGTTTTAATGACTGTAGGCCAATGGCATGCACAAGATGCTTCCGTCAATGAAGCCACCTTATTTACAGGTTTATGCAATAGACACAGCTGGTCGGATAATTCACCTAAATTATGGACAGGAATGTGTTATACATCAGATCATGCCCAAGCAGCACAAATGTGGGCGAAACCCAGTCAAATAAGTGGTGGATCATTTTCTGGTAGTGGCTATGAAAATGCTGGGTGGGGTTATGATTCAATACAAGAAGCTTTGGCAGGTTGGCAAAATAGCTCTGCACACAATGATGTGATATTGAACCAGGGTTTTTGGACTAATTTAACCTGGCGATCTATGGGTGTTGGTGTAAATACAAATAATACAAATTATTACTATTTGTGGTTCAGCGATACCGCAGATAACAGTCCAATACAGCCTTTGTGTTCTGATTTACCGGATGTCATCTTTATTAATGGTTTTGAGAATTGAGTAAACACCCATTTCTTATTATCAAGTGCAACTTGATTGTGTAAACAATGTTTCTACAATAATTTCTGCAGCAAATTTACTGCCTGCTAAGGATGGATGAAACCCATCAGAGCTATAATAGGAGTAATCTCCAGTTGCTTCAATGTATTTTTTCCACAGAGTTCCTACAGGAATCAAGATGGCATTGTTTGCAAGTGCTCCTGCGGTATAATTTGCAATCACACCGTCAAATGTGTGGTAATATGCTATGGATGGCCAAACCATAAAATAAGCAAGTTTGGCATCATTTACTTCACATATTTGGGCATACACTGCACCATCATTGACTAACATATCATAGCCATCTTGTTGTGATGAAGGTCCTTGTTGAATGACGACAAAATCATAACTATTATTATTAATTAAATTCTGAACTTGTCCATCAGCCCAATGATCAACTATGGCATATCCACCTCTAGCAACCGTTGTGGTATTAACAATAATGTCTTTTGTTGCAGCATGATTAACAACTAAAGCAGGCAAATTATTAGATGAAGTTAAGCTATTGCCAATAAATATTACATTAAAATCCACTTGTTTAATTGGGGCTGGATCTTCACCGCATTCAACTTTAGATGAAATGGATAATGCCATGAGCAATGATAGGATGATTAATTTTCGCATTGAATATCTCTAGTATTTTTAATTCAATTAAATTTACTATTGCTGTCTCTTATACACA
>CAJXVJ010000346.1 GCA_913061105.1 uncultured Alcanivoracaceae bacterium
GATTTCTGCCTGTCTCGTGGGCTCGGAGATGTGTATAAGAGACAGGTCCAAATTGACCCAATAATCCAATTAGCAGCGATGTGCCACTTCGGTGCATACCTAGAACAATTAGTGACATGTTTTTGCCTCAACTATGCTTTTTTTTAATAGAATCAATTCATGACTGGTTTCAATTACATGATTTTCTAAAGCTGTATCATTAAGGCTTAAGTCAGGTAGTTCATAACAATTGTTTTTTATGTTTTCTAATAAGTTATGGAAGTAATAACGTGTAGCAACCCTGTCTACAGCAACTGGGTTTGATTTATTAATGTTTCTCGTGCCTTGTATTGTATGTTCTGAATATCGGCTGACCCCGCCTAAGTGAACCAGTCCATCAAATTCTTTGTATGCAAACTTAACACCATCATAAGCTTGCAATATATTAAGCAATTTTGCTGTATTAAATTTATTGGTATGTTTGTCAGGCTCCGATAAAACTGACATTGCTTTTTCAGGTATTTGTGATTTGCGCATATACCTTTCAAAACTAATACCATATTTATTTAAAACGGGTCTTACTTTATCTCTTTTATAAACAGCAAAATATGTCATGGCAATATTTTTGCCTGAAGGAGAAACAGTACAGTGCCCTCTGTACCCTTTTGGTGATTTTTTTCTCAACCACTCTAATGGTTTACACGAGGAAACAACATCATTTTCTTTAACAAGTTGATTCAATTGTTCTGAAAAATCTTTAAATGCAAAAATATCTGAATCCATAAAACAAAAGTAATCCGAGCTAGCTATATTAAACAAGTGATTTAATGCTGTCCCATGGGGAATCGTTACATTTCCTGGCAAATCTATGATGTCTAATCTTTTGTTATTAGAAATAAAATCTTGAATCTCACAAAATTCTATATATTCCAAACCGTTAGCTACCAAAATAAAATGGTAATCTGTATTTAGTAATAACGAGTTAATGGCCAGTTTCAATTTTGAAAATGAATTTGGCGTATAAATAATATAAAATTTCAGATGCATGTAAAGTTTGTGGCCTTTAAATCTATATAGTAAATTAAACAATATTTATTGTAACAAACTCTAATATTAATTAATACAAATCCCAATATTTACAAATCAACTTATTGAGTATTAATATTTAAATCTATGCTGTTCATAATTACCATTTTACCAGTTGATTTTGTTTTGTAATTGTCTTTAGAGTATAATGCTGTTATTTATAATTAATAATTTCAATGAGCGAAGATAACGAAAATCAAAATTCTGAAATAATTGAATCAGAAATAGTACAAGCACCTGATTCGACAGATGAAGTGGATGAAAATGCGCCCGTTATTATCAAAAAAGGCGGCTTTTTATCTTTTATTGCTTTCTTGTTAGCTGCTTCATCCATGACTGTAAGTGTTTATTTGTATATGCAATTACAAAATAAAAACGACAACAGTGCTGATGTAAATACTTGGCAAGAGACTTTAGCTGTATCTGATAACAATTCTGAACAAAAATTTAACCAATTATCTAAGCAGATTCAACAGATACAAAAAACCAATTCAAATTTACAAATTCAACTCGGAAAAATTGAACAAATTGCTACTAATAATCCAACAACAGGTTTGTCAAATACTGATGTACCATATGATGATTCACAATTAATCCTGCAATATCAGAACCTAGTAAAACAATTAGCTTCTCAAAATGAAGCATTGAATCAATTAAAAACGGCTGTGAGTGAAGACAAATTGAAACACGATCAATCATTTCAAGAACTCAGTCAAAAATTAACCAATCCAATAGCACAACCCAAAACCAATACAATATTTAAAAGAAATTTCCGATATGATATGGCAGAAAGCTATTTAGAAGAAGCCCACAAGCAGTTGAATATATTTGGTGATTTTAATAAGGGAGTCGATTATCTAAATAAGACATTAAAGCAATTAGAAGTGTTAGAAGGCATTGAATACCACAATTTGAAATTGGCGTTACAAGAAGTTTCTGAAAAAACATTACAAAATCCGCCTATTGACGTACAAAACGTCAATGCGAAAATCAATGAATTGGCGAGTTTATCAGCCAATCTAACTATTAATCAATCCGCTCAATCAAAGGATGTTGATCAAAACAATCAAAAAGAATCTTCATGGTACGATAAACTCATAGTCATTCGTAAAGTTGAAGATTCTACCGATACTAAGTTAACTAATGACGAACAAGAAAAAGTGTTTCAAGATATGAAAGGCCATTATAATACAATGAAAACTGCTTTATTAAGAAACCAACAATCCTTGTGGGACAAACAAATCGTTGCGATTGAATCTTTATTAAATCAGCATTTTTCTTCTCAATCAACTGCAGTACTCAATCAATTATCTGAATTCAAAACAATGGATATAAATCCTGTTTACCCTGATGTATCACCTTTTCTGGAGACAATTCAGATGCTAAATAGACAAGATGCTCCCTTGGAGAATAATTTAATCAGCAATCCAATAAGCAATGACACTGAGAATCAATAAATCATGAAAAAGTTAGTCACTATTTTTATTGTTATCGCTTTAACTTTGGCAGCTGCCTTGGTTACACCATGGTTAATAGCTGTCTCTTATACACATCTCCGAGCCCACGAGACAGGCAGAAATCT
>CAJXVJ010000347.1 GCA_913061105.1 uncultured Alcanivoracaceae bacterium
CGAGATTTCTGCCTGTCTCGTGGGCTCGGAGATGTGTATAAGAGACAGTAATTACTCTATCTAATGGACCAACATGGTATTTACTGACATTTATTTTTAATTTAAATTATTTTCTTTTAATATCTCATTAAAATCCCTATCGTTAAAACCAGATTTTTTGAGTTCTGCTATTAACACCTTAGCCTGATCAATTGCACCGGTTTTAATTAATGCCACTATTAATGTATTGGTATAATATTTATTATTGGGTTCTAATAGGTGAACAGGTTTCATGATATCAACTGCCTTAATCCACAATGCTTTGGCTTTTGATACTTGTAAAAGCTTATTGTGTATATCTCCTACATGTATCAAATCATTAGCAAAATCATTGGCATTAGAAAAATTGTTTTTATCACCCTGGCTCATCTGTTCAGATATGTTTAAACCCAAAGTATAAAAAGCCAAAGATTTACTGTAATTTTCTCGTTGTTCAGCCAATTGAGCTGCCATTGAATATGAATAAGCCAATTCACGTAAATATTCTTTATTCATTGGAGCTTGTTGTTGTAATTTTTCGCCAATTTCTATCGCTTGAGTGATGGTTTTTTCTGCTAGCTTAGGATGTTTGTTTTCTAAATAAAAAAAATTAAGTTGATTGATTAATGTTAATTGATTAAAGACATATATAATACTTTCTCCACTTTCATTGACTGTTCTATTTGCCAATGAAATGGCATTGTTTATTGTTTCAACAGCATTATCAGGATCAGTATAGTCAAATTGGTACCATGCTAGTACTTGATAGGCTTGTGATAGATTAAATATCCATTGGTAATTTAAACCCCGTTGATTCATCTTGTTGGCCTTATCAATAGCGGCTTCAATGTGATGAATGGCTTTTTGAGGGTTTTCATATTCCATATAATACCAACCCAATTGTGTGTGGGTTTCATAGGCCAGATCTAAATCTTCATTAGGGAAGAGTTTTAATAATTGATCGCTTATTCGTAATGACTCTAACAGATTCTTCTCAGTAAGTTCTTGTTGACCTTTGGCGGTTAAGGTTAAACCTTTTTGATTTTTGATTAATGCCATCTGTGACAAGTATTGTTTTTGAAAGGAGGGCTTATTGTCTAAATAGGTTATTGAAGTAATGCCTTTTTCATAGGCTTCTAATGCCAATTCAGATGAATCTAAAGCATCAAAGACTTTGCCCGCATTGGTATAAGCCACTGCTGTCTGATAATGTGATTTATCATCGAGTAAATTCACATCCTGTTTCTGTAAGTGTTCAATACTTTTTTCAGTGACTTGTTTTAAAATATCAATCCTACCTATTTGGGATAAATGAGTGAACAAATCTGTTAGCATATAATTAAACAGTTCATCGCTGTTATTTTTTGCCGTAGCAGTCAATTGTTGTTGTTTGGCAATATCGGCAGTGTATTTTATCGAGAATCCAACAAGTGACAGAAATACCAAAAATGAAATGATACTGGCAAGCCTGTGTCTTTTAAAAGTCTTTAACAGAATATGACCCATGTGGCTTTGTTGTGAAATAAGAGGCAAATCATGTAAATAATTATTTAAATCAAGCCTTAGAAAATTAATGTTGTCATATCTATTATTGGGGTTTTCATTTGTTGATTTTTGGATGATTTGAATTAAATCTTTATCAACTTTGCTTTGTTTTAATAGATTGATTCTCTTTTGGTTGCCTAGTGTACCAATATTATCTGTATTATTTACCAATAGTTGGGCAAGTACCATACCCAAAGAATAAATGTCTGCGCGATTGTCTACAGCATCACCAGCGATTTGTTCAGGAGAGGAAAATCCAGCGGTGCCAAATATATCATCTGTTTGATCTGTTTTTTCTGTGCTATTTGAAATGCCGAAATCAATGATAACTGGATAAGGTATGTCATTGATCTTATTGATTAGAATGTTACTGGATTTTATGTCTAAGTGAACAACACCACGTAAATGAACAAAATTTAAAGATTCGCACAAATCTAAAAACAATTTAACAATATTTTTAGGTAATAATTGGTTTTTCTGGCAATAATCATCTATGTGCAAGCCATCGATGTGATTTAAGACTAACCAGGGTTGGTCCTCTTTTGTTATTCCACCATCTAATATTTGCACAATACCAGGATGGTTGAGATCTGCTAGTAATTGCATTTCTTGTAAAAATTGCTGCTTTAAAGTGTCGAAAGCATATCTTTGAGCAATAAATTTAATCACCACTGTTTTTTCATAAACACCATCTGATCTTTGTGCCAAATATATCTCACTCTGACCACCAGAGTTTATTTGTTCTAGTATTTTATACTTGGATAATTTGGTGTCTTTTGGCAATAATTCAGGGTTAAATGCCATGTCTAGTAATTCTACTGCTGTGTTAGAAACTGATTCAGGAAGAACAGCTGATTTGATGCCTTTTTGTTTGAGGAAGCTTTCAACTTCTAAAGATTCATCGGCATCAAGATCTCTGTCTATTTGTTCCCAAATGTCCTTTAGATCAGTCATGTTTGCATAGCAACTGACAACATGGCTCTGGCTTTTTTCCAGTCACGAAAAATGGTGCGTTCACTAATTTGCATTAATTCCTGTCTCTTATACACATCTCCGAGCCCACGAGACAGGCAGAAATCT
>CAJXVJ010000348.1 GCA_913061105.1 uncultured Alcanivoracaceae bacterium
CGAGATTTCTGCCTGTCTCGTGGGCTCGGAGATGTGTATAAGAGACAGAGATTTTTGTTAGTCTAAATAGATTCATATCATGTGATAATTAGTTGTTTTTAAGGGAATTGATTTGCTGTTCTAACCTTGCAGTATCGGCTTTTATGTCATCAACATCATCTAAAAAGTCTTCCATTTCAGCAGGAGCGATCAAATCCCTAGACTCTTCAACCAAGTATTCATGGGTATTTGACAACATCGATTGGCTTAGTTTTTTGCCAAAATCTAAAACACCACCGACTATATTTGAAACGCGAACTCCCATACCATCTCCCAATAATTCACACCATGCCTCTTCCCAATCTGGTTTTAGATTCTTCAACCACTTTGAAAAAAACTGACCCGTATTTGCATCACCAAATATTTCTACATTATTAATACCCATCACCGGTTCATCTGCATTCATAGCAAATAATGCCAATGGTGTTCCCTTGATGGTAGTGTCTACTTTATCGGTATGGAATTTAGATAATTCTATTTTTCTATCAACAATCTTTATATAGAATTTAAACGGAGTCGACAATAAATCTATCTCAATGACTTTATTGGCCACGGCATCCAATTTTTTAAGTGAGATAAGATCGTATGACAAACTCTTATTCATGGCTGTGTTAACAGCGCCGATAAAAGAGTCCTCAAACCATGTGTTATCATTCTCTTTTGATTCATTGCTTGAATCTGAGTCAATATTCGAATTCATGTTTTGTATCCTGTATGTATGGCAACGATACCACCGCTGAGATTTTCAACTTTACATAATTCAAATCCAGCTTTTTCTAGCATGGTTTTCAGTGTTTGTTGGTTCGGATGCTTGCGTATTGATTCGGCTAAATATTGATAAGAATCCCGGTCCTTCGCAACTATTTGCCCTATTTCTGGCAAAATCTTAAATGAATAGAAATCATATATCTTTGCTAAAAACTTTAAATTGACTTGGGTAAATTCTAGTACCATTAACTTTCCACCTGGTTTTAAAACCCTGTGCATGTCATTCAGAGCTTTTTGTTGGTCAGTGACATTGCGTAATCCAAATGCCATGGTTATTAAATCAAACGTATCTTCTTCAAAAGGCAATTCTTCAGCATTCATCTGTTGCGTAGAAACCAAACCAAATAATCCTGAATCTATCATGCGTTGTTTCCCAACATCTAACATCTCTTGGTTGATGTCTCCAACAATTATATGACCCGACTGGGTTACTTTAGGTGCTAAGAGCTTCGCTATATCACCTGTACCACCTGCCAGATCAAGAACTTGATCACCGGCTTCAACGCCACTGGTCAGAATAAAATGGCGCTTCCATAAACGGTGAACACCCATCGACATAAAATCATTCATGATGTCATATTTTGCTGCAACTGAAGAAAATACTTCTCCCACCATTTTTTGCTTCTCATCGGTGGCAACGGTTTTGTAACCAAAATGTGTGGTCTCTTCAGACTGTGTTGATGTTTTTACAATCTCAGTCATTTAATCATCCTCATTGTGCAGTTGTTTCCTCTTTAATTTAATTAATGCTGATATATCAAGCTTTCCATCGCCTTGTTCCATTAATTCTCCAAATTCTTCTATGCCTTTATCAACGATTTGCGATTCTGCATTTTTTAATTGCAAAGCTTGTTTGATAATAACCAAATCTTTGTGCAATAATTCCAGTTTGAATCCCTTTTCAAACTCATCTTTACACATTGTGGCTCCTCTTTTATCTAAAAACCAGTTACCCGCTGCCCCAGCAGACAAAACCTCTATGGTTTTATCAATGGGTAAATTACATTTTTCTGCATAGGCCAATGTTTCAGTTACGGCTTGTGCAACTCCTGCAACCAGTATTTGATTGACAGCTTTCGTGGCTTGCCCTTGACCAATTTTCCCCATATAGGTAACTTGAGAGCCAATTGAATGGAATAAATCATCAGCACGTTTATAAGTTTTTAATTGAGCGCCAACCATGACTGATAATGTTCCTTTTTTAGCGCCTTCTACACCACCAGAAACAGGCGCATCCATAAAGTCAATTGCCAATTTTGATAAATCTTCAGCTATTTTTTTGGCTGTCTCTGAACTGACTGTTGAACAATCAATAACCACCGAATCAGGTTTTAACATACCTTTGAAACTATTGACTATATCTATGAGGTCATTGTCTGCTGAAACACAGGTTAGCACACAATCTGCCTTAGAAAAAAGGTGCTCGTCGTCTTCAAAATCATCTAATTGAAGTTCTGCTGCCAAACCACTTGCAATTCCATGGGTGCGGTTTTTTACACCAAGCAATAACCCATGTTCATGTAAATTTCGGGCAATTGGGCGCCCCATAGCACCTAGGCCATATACCACGACGTTATTTAATTTTGGTAATGTTTTCGAATCAGTCATTTAATCTATCACAATTTAATTTTCACTATTATAACTTTTTGCATCATTTTATTTAAGCAATTAGTCCGAATATTTCATTAGGGATAGAATTTAGAGAAATTCTTAAACTTAAAATGATTATTATAGAGACCTTTGCATAACTCTGGGACGATGAAAAAAAGAATAATAAAAGCTCCAATCGAGGCAAATATTTGTCAAATTAAATTAATTTACTAAATAC
>CAJXVJ010000349.1 GCA_913061105.1 uncultured Alcanivoracaceae bacterium
ACAGATATCAGTGTTGCAGCATTAGTACTCTATAATTTTGCTTTAATTTATTTTGAAGAATTACACTTTGAAAAATCACTAAAAATATTTGAAGATGTTTTAGGCTACATTGAAGAACATGATATTGTTGATGATAAAGTAAGTGCTTTATTGGGTATTGAATTTGAAAAGAATAAAGTTTTGGTCTACCAATATAAAAATAGAAATATTAAGCAGGTTAATGCAAATGATCAAATTGAAAATCTTGTGAATAAAGTTGATAAAGACCGTTGGTTTTCTCAAGTAGAATATTTGGCCAGTTTAGATCGAATGGCAAATTCTGGTCTTGTGATTGGAGGACATTGGTTGAAAGATAAATTTGATGAACTGGGGCTGGAAACTTCAAAAATAGATTTACATGGACACAGGGGATTTAATGTTCTGGGTTTTAAAGAAGGAACAACAAAACCCGATGAATGGCATGTTGTAGGGGCTCACCTTGATTCTAGGAATCAAACTTGGAATGACAATGAAAGATCACCTGGTGCTGAAGATAATGCTTCAGGCTGTTCAGGAGTATTAGAGATTGCCAATGTAATCAGTCAATATGAGACAGAATCATCAATTCTGTTTATATGCTTCAATGCAGAAGAAAGGGGCTTGTTGGGGAGTCAAGACGTTATACAAGTATTGACTGAAAATGGTGACATAAATAAAGTGAAAGTTATGCAAAATATGGACATGATTAGTTATAGACGCGGTGATAGTAATATTGCTATTGCAGGCACTAACACCTCAATTTATCAATCTCTAGCTGAAACTGTTGCTGCCAATGGAACATTATATTCAGATATCGATTGGCAAATCAGCACAGGCATGTGCTGTACTGATTTCTTAAGTTTTTCTAATGCCGGTATACCTTCCATAACTTCAAACCAACCAGATATAAATACATATTTTGGTTACCATAGGTCCAATGATTTACCTGGGAATTTAGATCCCGATTTAGGGGCAGGAATTGTAAAAGCAAATTTAGCAACACTTGCCGATCTTGTCGGTGTTGATTTTGGCTCGAATCAGGGTGAACAAACAATTACCCCTTATCATACAGGTTTATGGTACAACCTTGAACAATCTGGGCATGGATTAAATGTTGAAGTTTTGGATGATAATAGGATTGTGGTATTTTGGTATGTTTATGATGAATTTGGTAATCAAATTTGGTTATTAGGTAACGGTAATATAAATGGCTCTGTGGCTACTTTAGATGTAGTTATTACGGATTCTGGTGTTTTCCCACCAAATTATGTGGCAGATGATCTTAATGTTATTGAATGGGGTACTTTCGAAATAGAAGCCATTGATTGTGATTCTATTCAATTTAGCTGGACCCCCAATGAAGAAAATGGTTTTACAGCCGGTAGTTTAGAAATGTCACGCATAACATCAATCGCTGGATTGGAATGTGAGGCAGCTAAGTAAACCAATATAATAGATTGTTAAGGTACGCAGAGTTTCGCAAAGAAGACACTGAGATTCAAAGAGGTTTTTAATTATTAAAAATGATGAAATTTGTTTATTGAGAGGGTGTTATCTCTTAAGAAATCGTGATTAATGAGTAGATGGGCCTAATCAATTAGCAATGTACAATTAGTAATTAGTAATTAAGAAAAAAACATCGTCATACCTGCGAAGGCAGGTATCTCATTGAGAATCGTGATTAATGAGTAAGATGGGCGGGGCCCATCTTACCCATAAAACTGTCATTTTTATTCTGAAAAATACTGTGTTACAATAAAATTTCACTAAATTAAGAGACAAAATTTCCAGTTTCGCATATATCAATGATCACTTACCAAGATGTACATAACGCATTCGTCAATGAATCCGGATGGCCACGTTCTGAGTCAGTTCCAATTGCTTTATTTAAACAATGGGCAGCAGAATCTGATCTAGAGGTGCGAGGAGCGCTCCATCATTTTTTGCGTCACAATCCCAAATATCCCAAAATAGATCCTCCATTGTCGGTTCAACAAGAATTCGATTTCTTCACAACATACTTTAAAGACTGTTTCGCTGTCCCGCGTGATTTCGCCGATGAATCCGACCACATCCTTGCAGGTTTCGACCTCTGGCACGCTCTCTCATATTGGGTGGCGGACTTTTGGCGTGCATTGCCACAAGGCTCTTGTTTACGATCTGATTTGGCTGAATGGTTGAAGGACATGTGCATACAGCATGACGAAATTGCAGTATCTGTATCCGATCACGTGTTTGGACATCAAAAAATCCGAAAATCTTTTGCGGGCTGGGCAGCTGATCCCGCACTCGCTCAACTGTTTCCAGAATTACGTCAGTGATATTTAATTGTAAAGTTAGCTTATTAGAAGTACAGAAGTAAAAATAATAGGCAGGTCCCTACATACTGTATGCATTTAAAATGCACATTAATCACGAATATTACTGATAATAGTGCATTTATGCAAATTAATCCTGATATATGCGTGTAAACCAGTTACTTTTCAGAATAAAAACACTGTGTTACAATGAATTTTCACTAAATAAGAGGCAAAAATGACTGTTTTACAAAAATTAATGTGCACAAATGCACTACTATCAAGTTGTTATGTTTAAGGAGGTGTC
>CAJXVJ010000350.1 GCA_913061105.1 uncultured Alcanivoracaceae bacterium
TCTACACAGAGTAGATCGTCGGCAGCGTCAGATGTGTATAAGAGACAGATGCATACGTGCACCAGATACCGCTTCGTAACAATCCATTAAATATTCACGTTCTCTAAAAGCATACAAAAATAATGTCATCGCACCCAGATCTAACCCATGTGTTCCAATCCACATTAAATGGTTAAGAATACGGGTAATCTCATCAAACATAGTACGTATGTATTGTGCCCTAATGGGAGCATCAATATTTAACAACTTTTCTATCGATTTTACATAACCATGTTCATTACACATCATTGACACATAATCTAATCTATCCATGTAGCCAATGCTGTGGTTAAAAGGTTTCGATTCTGCTAATTTTTCAGTGCCTCGGTGTAACAAACCTATGTGCGGATCAGCATGAACGATCACTTCTCCATCCATTTCTAATATTAGACGCAAAACACCATGAGCTGCAGGATGTTGAGGACCGAAGTTAATCGTATAATTCTTAATTTCAGACATTAACTGTCCCCCTCTAATTCTTCTTGATTGTGTGCATAACGTGCATCTTTTCGAATGGTTTTAGGAATGGTGACACGTGGCTCAATGGAGACAGGTTCGTAAACAACACGGCCTTTTTCTTCATCATATCGGACTTCAACATTACCGATTAATGGGAAATCTTTTCTAAACGGATGACCAACAAATCCATAATCAGTTAAAATACGGCGCAAATCTGGATGACCAATAAATATTATGCCGAACAAATCAAATGCTTCACGCTCAAACCAATCGGCTCCTGCCCATACATCTATCAATGTTGGTACTGCCAAGATTCCAGTATCTGGTGCATAGCATTTGACACGCAATCGCATATTGTGCTCGATAGATAACAAGTGAATAACCACAGCAAACCGACGATCCATTAATTCTGTTTCGCGTTCTTCCCATGAAAAGCGCCCTGGTCCTTTTGAACGAATACCACGGCTAAAACCCG
Source organism: uncultured Alcanivoracaceae bacterium (assembly GCA_913061105.1). Taxonomy (GTDB): domain Bacteria; phylum Pseudomonadota; class Gammaproteobacteria; order Xanthomonadales; family Marinicellaceae; genus NORP309. The sequence goes on from CAJXVJ010000350.1 coordinate 974, forward strand.
AAGAGCTGACACCATCAGTTTGCCATTCGGCTTCACCAAATCCTAGGTAATCAATGCCACATAAATCAATGAGTTGCTCAAATGAAAATTGAGCATCATCCCGCAGTTGCTGGCAGACTTGTTGCCAATTTTCTGGTGTGACTTCACAAGTCAACTCACCATTTTGGCTAACAATAGACGTCACTAAATCACCAAAATGTGATTTCAGCTTCTTTTCTAAACTAACTTTATTGTTATTCATATTATTAAATTTATCAGTGTTTATACGGCAAACTTATCTTGCGATAGTATTGGTGCGTTTAATTTTTTTCTGCAATTGTAATAAGCCATAGATAAGGGCTTCAGCAGTTGGAGGACAACCAGGAACATAAACATCAACTGGTACAACCCGATCACAACCACGAACAACTGCATAAGAATAATGGTAGTAACCACCGCCATTTGCACAACTGCCCATTGAGACTACAAATTTCGGATCAGCCATTTGATCGTAGACTTTACGTAAGGCTGGTGCCATCTTGTTAACCAATGTACCGGCTACAATCATGACATCCGACTGCCTTGGAGATGGCCTGAAAATAATTCCAAATCTATCTAAATCGTAACGTGCACCACCGGCTTGCATCATTTCAACTGCACAACAAGCCAATCCAAATGTCATGGGCCACATTGAGCCCGTTCTGGCCCAACCAATAACATCATCTAATCTGGCTGTAAAAAATCCTTTATTGTCATAACCCATATCCACATAGGGCTGAGTAATGCTATCAACTACACCTGTTTCCAATACTGAAAAATCTGTAGATGTGTTTTTAATTACTCCCATTCTAATGCTCCTTTTTTCCATTCATAAATAAATCCAATTACTAAGATAAACAAAAACAAGAACATCGACACCAAGCCAAATGCACCTAATTTGTCTAAAATAACTGCCCATGGAAACATAAATGCAATTTCTAAATCGAAAATAATGAATAAAATAGCCACCAAATAAAACCGCACATCAAATTTCATGTGCGCATCATCGAATGCTTCAAACCCACATTCATAGGCTGAATTTTTTTCTTCACCACCATTTCTAGGGCCTAGAATAAAGCCCACAGATAATAAAACCAAGGCAAGCCCGATGGCCACACCTAAAAACATCAATACTGGAAAATATTGTGCCAGCATAAAATACCCCTTTCTCTATTCATGTGTAAACCACATGATAAATGAATAAAATTGAGCTTTTTGCTCTCTCTTTTTTACAACTTCTTACTCTTTATTACAATAACCTGTGTCATTATAATGAATTGGTGCCGACGGCCGGAGTCGAACCGGCACAGCCTAAGCCACTACCCCCTCAAGGTAGCGTGTCTACCAGTTTCACCACGTCGGCCTTTTTTAGTACATATCTTACCTTATAAATCCATCACTTCGGCGTTTTAAAATTCTCGAGTATACCTATACAATCGAATTTTATGCCTTGAATTGAAGGATTTCTAAGGCAACCTTTGTACTAAAAACTTACTGTTTTACTTTAAATTTTCAGCACTTCGGCGTTTTAAAATTCTCGAGTATACCTATACAATCGAATTTTATGCCTT
>CAJXVJ010000351.1 GCA_913061105.1 uncultured Alcanivoracaceae bacterium
GAGATTTCTGCCTGTCTCGTGGGCTCGGAGATGTGTATAAGAGACAGGAATATGACCAATAAAATTTGACTACTTAAGGAAAACAATATGGATATCAAAAACAAGATATTAACAACTGCCCTTTTATTATTTATTAGCTATTCAGCAATGGCTCAATTTGGCTCCACATTTGAACTCTCAGATCTTAATGGCGAGAATGGTTTAATCATCAATGGTGAAAATGATGAAGATCATTTAGGGGCTTATCTTGCACATATCGGTGATGTCAACGATGACGGGATAAATGATATGTTAGTCAGTGCTCCTGGTGCCGAAGGTGGCAAAGCCTATGTCATCTATGGAAACAGCCAAGGATACAGTTCACCATTTGACCTATCTTCACTTAATGGTAACAATGGTTTTGTGATAAATAATACAGGCTCATTTAATCGAACAAGCAAAGCTGGTGATATAAACGGTGATAACATTGATGATATTATCATTGGTGGAGTGTTTGCAAGTCATGTCATATTTGGGCGCGATACAGCATTCACGTCAAAATTTGATACAGCTGATTTAAATGGCAGTAATGGTTTTGTTATTAATGGTTATGTTCAAGAATTTGAAGATGGTTATCGGAAAAGCTCTGGTGGTGACCTCAATGGCGATGGCCTTAATGATGTTGTGATTGCCACTAATGGAGATTCCTCTGATAAAGGGATTGTCTATGTGTTGTTTGGTAGTGATCAGCCCTATTCAGCCAGCGTTGATATTTCTTTGGTCTCTGGAAGCAATGGTTTTATTATCAACGGACAAAATGACAATGATAGACTGGGCCGCTACCTGAGCATAGTCGGGGACATCAATAATGATGGCATTGATGATTTAAGTGTCAGTAAAGCGACTCAAAATGATGAATTCGGCAATGACATATTTTCTGATAGTTATGTTATATTTGGCAGTGGTCAGCCCTTTATGAGTAATTTTGACTTATCCACATTGAATGGAAGCAATGGTTTCAAAATCCCAAGCATTGATTCATTATGGCTGACAAGTGGTGATGGCGCAAATGTTAATGCAGCTGGTGATATTAATCATGACGGAATTGATGACTTAGTTATCGGTTATGGTGGTGTTAATAATGGAGCTGGACAAGCCTATGTTATTTACGGTAAATCTCAAGCTTTTAATGCTAGTTTTGATTTGTCCAGTTTAAATGGCACCAATGGCTTTAGCATAAATAGCTTAAAAAATTACGGTTTTGTTGGTGCTAGAATCAACACCATTGGAGATGTTAATGCTGATGGAGTTGATGACATTATGTTATTAGCATTACAATTTGGAGAATCAGGAGAAAATTATATTACCAGTTATGTTATTTATGGTTCTGAACAACTGTTCCCTTCTAATTTTGATTTATCTAGCATTAATGGTGCAAATGGGTTTGCAATAAAGTCTTTTTCAAACCAGGCTTTTAAAGGGATTTCTTCAATTTCTTCACCAGGTGATTTTAACAACGACGGCATAGATGACATGTTAGTGGGAGTACTTGCAGAAGGCGAAAATAATTCAGAATCTGGATCCGCTTATATCATATATGGGCGTGGTGATTTGATTTTTGAAAATGGCTTTGAAAATTAATGCACATTAGTTTTGTGATTTGATAAATTTTTCTATCTTAATGATTCTGGTTTTTGCTTCGTTGTCATTTGGGTTAATCAGCAAAATACTTTTATAAGTATCTATGGCTTCTTGGTATTTTTTCATTGAAACTAATGCGGTAGCATAATCTGAAGCAATGTCTATGTTTGTTGGGCTATTTTCAAGGGCTTTTTTCAGATAATCCATGGCTGCTTTGTGGTTACCTTCAACCCCAGATATATAACCCAAATTATGTAAGGCTGAAACATTTTCAGGTTCAATTTTAATGGCCGCTAGTAAATGTGTCTTTGCCACAGAAAGATCGCCTGATTTTCTGGCTTTATTGGCTAAAACCAAATAACCCCCTGCTCCTGTGACCAGCTTTTGTAAATCTTCTAGTAATGGATCGTTTAATAGTAAGGCTTGATCACCTGCTGAGTTGACTACCTTAGCAATTGCATCAGTCCTGCCTTGAAGCCTTAGAGCGTTGGCCAGTACATAATTTAATTTATTTGCTTTAGGGTATTTCTTAATGAGTTGTTTGAGTAAAATTTCAGCTTCACTGTATTGTCCTTCTTCGATGAGCAATTGTGATTTTAATAATGAGGCAATGGCATTTTTCGGATCTAAGGTTAATATTTTCCTAACGGTTTTTCTGGTTTTTTCATTGTTGTTTAAAATCTTATAACTTTCTGCTATTCTGATTAATGTAGGAATGTTTTGTGGTTTAATTTTATGGGCTAAATTATACTGAATAATTGCCCCGTCTAAATTCTGTCTCTTATACACATCTCCGAGCCCACGAGA
>CAJXVJ010000352.1 GCA_913061105.1 uncultured Alcanivoracaceae bacterium
CGTCAGATGTGTATAAGAGACAGGTGATATTTCAGTCACATTGGTACCTTGTTTGTATTTTATTATTAAACGATCCGCTAAACCATTTGCACTGGCACTAGATATTAATGCCAAACCAAGTGTTGCAGACAAAGCTGTCTTCTTGAAAATAGATACTTTCATATGGATTTAATCCTCTCTCTTTTTTGATTAGTCAAGAAATATGACACACTAAGAATTGCATTATTATCATTATTGTTATTAGTGGATCAAAATTTCCAATTATGCTTATATTTTTACATTTTTTGTCATGATTTCTCAAAACAGTGAACGTTATACCAATTTTATTTCATTTTTGCAATAGTAAATTTAATTAATTAGGTTAATTTTTCTTATCCGAACGGTCGTTTGAATCTACTGTTACATAATGATAAACCAATTATTTCAACGATATATGAAAAAAAATGATGAAGATCAAAAAATTATTAAATGTAAAAGGTCTTTGTATAACTCTGGGACAATGAAAAAAGAATGATAAAAGCTATAATCGAGGCAAATATTTCTCAAATTAAAAGTATTTACTAATTACAAATATATGCCTATTGCAGAAAATGAATCAAATAGCCCGCTATTTGCGAGTGTTTTGACGATGAGTTGGGTTTTAGCAAGTTTTACACGTTCCACGGGTTGTGCAAAGGTCTCGTTAATTAAATTAAAACTTTAAACCAATCAGTATTGTGTTTATCATGTCATATCTCCCTTATATTAAAATCACTATGTCACTTATTCGATTAATATGCATGCTATCAATAACTAGCCTTTTATTTAATAGCAATAATTTATCAGCACAAAGTTTAACGTCAATTAATGCCATTCAAGGGCAAAAAAGTATCAGTTCCATGGTTGATGAACAAGTAATTATAGAAGGAATTGTCACCGCAAATTTTCAAAACGATAAAAGCTTTGCAGGTTTTTTTGTACAATACAAAGATGACAATAACAAACATGAGTCACATGGCATTTTTGTATATGAGAGTCGCACACAAATAAAAACAGGTGATTTGGTTAGCGTGACAGGAATTGTTTCAGAACACAATGGAGTGACTCAAGTAAGCAAAGTTAAATCTGTTAAAGTGTTGAAACACAATCAAAAATTACCAAAAGCTACTTCGATCGATCTTCCTCTGAAAGGATTTAATCTAGAAAGTTTAGAAGGCATGCGCGTGACATTAACCCAACCTGCCATTATTACTGATCATTACAATTACATTAAATATGGTGAGTTTGTGGTTTCTTCTAAGATTTTAATGGTACCAACAAATAGTGCATCACCTGGAGCAAAGATCAAAAATATACTAAAACAAAATTCTGATGATAGGCTGTTAATTGACGATGGCAATTTTAGTCAATTTACACAATATGATAAGATTAACACCAAAACCCCTATACACATTGGTGCCAAAGTACAGATTGTGGGCATTATGCATTATGCTTTTGATAAATACAGGGTAGAATTAACCGAACCTGTGAAGTTTTTAAAATCGCCCCACCCCAAACAAACCAAACCAACCGCCATTGATGGTGATGTAAAAATTGCCAGTTTCAATGTTAAGAATTACTTTACCACCTTAGACAATGGCAAAGAAATTTGTGGCCCTAAAAAGAATTTTGGATGTCGCGGTGCAGATTCTAAACAAGAGTTTATCCGACAACAAGACAAATTGGTCAGTGCCATCACCACTGCTGATGCTGACATATATGCCTTACAAGAAATTGAAAATAACAAAGATACACTTAAAACACTGGTGGCCGCTTTGAATAAAGCAGCAAAAAAAGAGGTTTGGCAATACATAAAAACAGGAACATTGGGGGAAGACGTAATTCGTGTGGGATTGATTTATCAGTCTAACAAAGTCACACCCAATGGTAATTTTAAAGTCCTAGATCCCAAATCTTTGCCTGATTTTGAAGCCGAAAAGCACAGGGATGTTTTGTTACAGACTTTTAAAGACGCTAATAACAACTTATTCAACATAGCAGTTCTACATTTAAAATCAAAACGCTGTACTGATGCAGTCGGTGCAGATAAAGATCAAAATGATGGTCAAGGCTGCTACAACACCAGTCGGGTTAAAGTTGCCCAACAAATCAGTGATTGGTTAAAACAGGACCCTACAGAACACAAAGCTGCTGCGACTTTGGTTGTTGGAGATTTTAACTCATATTTAAAAGAAGACCCCATCAGTTTATTTGCTAAAAACGGGTTCCAAAACTTGTCTTATGATTTCTTAACAGCTGAAAATTGGACCAGTATCTTTAGGGGAGAAGTCGGCTCTATTGATCACATTTTGGTCAATAAAAGTGCGAAAAAAGCAGCCAAAGATATGACCCAATGGCACATCAACTCAATTGAAACTGGTTGGTTCGATTA
>CAJXVJ010000353.1 GCA_913061105.1 uncultured Alcanivoracaceae bacterium
GAGATTTCTGCCTGTCTCGTGGGCTCGGAGATGTGTATAAGAGACAGCTTAATTGCAATTTGAACTTTTTATCAAAAGTTGCTAAATACTCTTTGTGTTCTTTTGCTGATAATGAATCCAATGAAGTGGCAAATTTAACAGCAAATAATTCTATCAACCAACGCGCAATGTGTGATTGAGAAACCAGTGCTTTTTCTAAATAATCTTGTGAGAATGGTAGATTTGTTTGTTTTAGGTATTTACTAATGGCACGCAAAATGACTATCTGACGTGATGTTAACCCGCCTAATATCAACAGTTTATTAAAACCATCATCATCGACAGCTCCTTTGACAATCTGTTTAAAAGCTTCTTTAAATCTTTCTTTTACTAACTCCAACTCTAACTCTTCACCGTGTGTGAGTGACAAATCGAAATCCTGAATCCAAAAACAAGATCCATTGGCCAATGAAACTTTATAGGGTCTTTCCCTTACCACATGTAAACCCATGTTTTCTAGGATGGGTAATACATGACTTAATGGAATTGTATTTTCACACCTAAAGATTTTAAATCTAAATATCTTACTACTGATATCACGTGGACGATAAAGACTTAATTCTAAACCATCATTAGAAGTTAATTTCGCCGCATTTTCAACATCATATGCTGCCACTCTAGGTGCCACATCATCAACATAGGCCGCCGGGAAATTTGCCACATATTTTTGAGCCAAAGCATATCCAACTTCGTCTCCATGTTTGTCTAAAATAATCTCTTCTAATTCATCCTGCCATGATCGCAATGCCAATGAAATCTCTGATTCAATGTCATGTGTATTCAATTCAAAATGATGTGTTGAATAAACTGTCACATATAACCGAGTTAAATTTGATTCCTCAATTTTAACTTGAAATTCAATGTGTGAACCTGAGACAATATCAGCAAGGATTTCTTGAATTGTATGTCGAACATTGGTGTTAAATTTATCTCGAGGAATGTGCACTAAAAACGCGTAAAAACGCCTAAATTTATCCTGCCTTACCGTAACATTGGCTTTTTGACGTTCTTGAATGGTTAAAATAGAATAAATGGTTTGAAACAGTTCTTCACTGCTGGATTGCATCAACTCATCGCGAGGCAATGTTTCTATGATATGAACAATGTGCTTTCCAGTGTGGCTTGATTTATCAAACTTAAATCGCTTAACAACGCCATTAACCTTATCATTAATATAAGGAATATCCCAAGGACGTGTATTGATTGCAGCCGATGTAAAAAGCCCTACAAAACGGTGCTCAGCAATTGCCTCACCTTTTGCATTTAATTCTAGAATACCGACATAATCCAAAGTCCCTTCACGGTGAACAAGTGGACGGGCATTGAGTTTGGTAATAATCACTAAGTCTGATTGTTTTTTTACCTGGTATTGTTTATCGATTAATGTTTCGATATCTGTGAGATAGGCCTTTGAACTAAAAAGCCCCAAAGCCGAATCTTTATTGGCAGTCAATGGTTGGGTTTTATCGTTGGTTAACTCGTCATAATATTGATAACCTAAGAAGGTAAAATTGTTGTTTAACAGCCAATCTATAAATTTAATCTGCTTTGAATGTATTGATTTGGAATCAAACTCTTTTAGCGCTTTTTTTGCGCTTTCCATCTTGGATAACATGTTTTGCCAATCACGTACACAAGCTGACACTTTGTTGATCACCAATTCTAATTCTAACAACAAATCGCTTATTTTCTGTTTATCAATAATTTGGTTGATTTCTATGTGCATCCAGGATTCTTTTGATGAATTAACATCAGTGATTTCCTGTAAGTTTCCAGATTTATCACGACTCACATTAACTACAGGATGGGTCATCAACTCCATATTTACATCATGTTTTGTTAATGCTAATGCCACAGAATCAACTAAAAACGGCATGTCCTGACAACTGACTTGAATAACGGTATGGTAATTCTCATAATTGTGTGTGGATATTTTTGGGTTAAAAACCCTGACTACAGATGAACTGTTAGACATTTTACTTATTGATTCAACAAATTCGATAATTGCCGTTGACCAATGTTGAGCCCCATGCATTTCTATCTCTTCAATTGACATGCAACCAAAAAACAATTCTGTTGTTTTTTTGCATGAGCCTAGAAATTTTGAATTAACAGATTTGTTGGTTGTTTTTAAAGATTTAGTTAAATGACGTTTAACTGCTTGAATGTGTTTTTTGTGTGCTTCGGTTGATAGACCAAACATTATTCTAACCCTTTATAAGTGCTGTCTCTTATACACATCTGACGCTGCCGACGATCTACTCTGTGTAG
>CAJXVJ010000354.1 GCA_913061105.1 uncultured Alcanivoracaceae bacterium
CGAGATTTCTGCCTGTCTCGTGGGCTCGGAGATGTGTATAAGAGACAGGAACATACACCGCTCTCAAAATAAAGAAATTTTGGTCATGGTGGGAATTTGTACTCATTTGGGGTGTTCACCTAAGGTTTATGCAGAAATAGTACCACAAGTGTTTGACAGCGAATGGCAAGGTGGATTTTTCTGTCCATGTCATGGCTCATCTTTTGATATTTCAGGCCGTGTTTATAAAGGTTCTCCTGCAGGTACAAACATGGTTATTCCTCCATATGTCTATGTTGATGAGAATAATTTAATCGTTGGAACCGATACACTTGAGGGAGAAGCATAATGGGTAAAGCAGTTAATTCATCAAAAAGTTCTTCTGGGTTAATGGGCTGGATAGATGCTCGTCTTCCGGTGACAAAAGCTTATAAAGAACATTTATCTGAGTATTATGCACCAAGTAATTTTAATTTTTGGTACTTCTTTGGTTCCTTGTCATTATTGGTATTGGTCAATCAATTAATCACAGGCATTTGGTTAACCATGCACTACAAACCAGATGCTGCACAAGCATTTGGATTGGTAGAATATATCATGCGTGATGTGCCTTGGGGGTGGTTGATTCGTTATCTACATACCACAGGTGCTTCGGCATTTTTCATTGTAATATATCTGCACATGTTCCGTGGTTTGATGTACGGTTCCTATAAAAAACCGAGAGAATTGGTTTGGCTACTGGGTATGTTTATCTACCTGGCGTTAATGGCTGAAGCTTTTATGGGTTATGTATTGCCTTGGGGTAACATGTCATTTTGGGGCGCAAAAGTGATTACTCAATTGTTTGGTACCATACCTGGCATTGGTGAAACCCTGCTTGAAGGCATAAGGGGTGATTACAATGTATCAGATGCCACTTTAAATAGATTTTTTGCCTTGCACGTTGTCGCACTACCCATTGTATTGTTATTATTGGTTGTGTTACACATTTTGGCTTTACATACTGTGGGTTCAAACAACCCAGATGGCATAGAAATTAAAAAGAACAAAGATGAAAATGGCATACCAAAAGATGGCATACCTTTCCATCCTTATTATACGGTTAAAGACATTTTTGGTGTCTGTATGTTTTTATTGATTTTCTTTATGATTGTTTTTCTTAAGCCTGATATGGGTGGATTGTTCTTAGAACATGACAATTATAATATTGCAGATCCTGGATCAACACCTGAACACATTAAACCTGTTTGGTATTTCACCCCATTCTTTGCCATATTGAAAGTAATTCCAAATCCTTTTGGTGGAATGTTGGTGATGTTTGCAGCGATTTTTGCATTGTTCTTATTGCCTTGGTTAGACCGCAGTGAAGTGAAATCAATTCGATACCGTTTGATGCCTTTTAAACTGGCTTTTACAGCATTTATCACATCATTTGTGGTATTGGGTTATTTGGGTATGGTGGCTTGGGGACCAGGTGAAAAATTACTGGCTCAAGTATTAACAGGGGTATATTTCTTCTACTTTGCGTTTATATTCTTTTATTCCAAGAATGAGAAACATAAGCCCATTCCAGAGAGGTTGACACACTGATGAAAAATTTAACTTTAATTTTAATATTATTATTCTCTACCAATGTCTTTGCATCTGGTGGTGGTCAATCATATGAACCAGCTGGAACCAATATTCGTTCAAAAGAGTCATTGCGCAATGGTGCAAAATTCTACATGAACTATTGTTCGGCTTGTCATAGTTTGCAGTATCAACGTTATAACCGCATGGCCGAAGACTTAGGTATGTCTAAGGATGAAGTGATGGAAAACCTTGTATTTACAGATGCAAAGTTTCCGGATCACATGACAAATACGATGGACAATGATCAAGTCAAGAAAAGCGAATGGTTCTATGCTGCTTATCCAAAAGATTTAACTTTGATTGCTAAGGCAAGAGGAGTTGATTGGTTAAGTGCATATTTAAAAAGTTTTTATAAAGATGATAAGCGCCCTTCAGGTTGGAACAATACAGTTTTTGATAAGGCTTCAATGCCACATGTTATGTGGGAATTGCAGGGCATTCAAGGAGCTGAATTTGATTCACATGAAGATGAAAATGGCATAGTTAGCTATGAATTTAAAGGTTTTACTCAGATAACAGAAGGCAGTATGTCACCTGAAGAATTTGATGAAACAATACGTGATGTTGTCAATTTTCTAGATTATTCAGCTGAGCCTGCAAAACTTATCCGTATGGCTTATGCGCCATGGGTGATACCTGTCTCTTATACACATCTGACGCTGCCGACGATCTACTCTGTGTAG
>CAJXVJ010000355.1 GCA_913061105.1 uncultured Alcanivoracaceae bacterium
AGATTTCTGCCTGTCTCGTGGGCTCGGAGATGTGTATAAGAGACAGCTATATAGCTATTTTGTTTCGATTGTTAATATCAAGAGGATTAATATTAATACTGTTTCTATTCAGTCTTAAAACTACAGCTGCTATTCCAAAAGATTTAAGTTTAATTGAAATCACTTCTGCAAATTCTCCATTGGCGTTTGTAACCTCTTATGATGGTTCAGGGCGAATGTTTATTGTTGAACAGTCAGGTATCATAAAAGCTTTCGAAAACAATGAATCCTCAATATTTTTAGATATTACTGAAAATATTGAAACGTCACACAGTGATCAGGGATTACTGGGCTTAGCATTTGACCCTCAATTCAGTAGTAATGGTTTTTTCTATGTCAATTACACCAAACCTGGTGGAAACTTTAATAATGGAATAACAATTATAGAACGTTATCAATCAGTCAATAATATAGTTGATTTGATGTCAAATTTTACAATTTTAGAAGTACATCAACCTGAACAAATTCACAACGGTGGAACAATGCATTTTGGTGATGATGGATTTCTTTATATTGCCATGGGAGATGGCGGTGGACAATATGATCCAGATAATAATTCTCAAAACCTAACAAATTTATTAGGAAAAATGCTAAGAATAGACGTTAACCCAGATAGACTGTTTAAAAGTGAATTTGAGCCACTTAACATGTGTGGGGCAGTATCAAATTACTATATTCCTGAAAACAACCCTTTTATTAATGACAACAACGCATGTGCTGAAATTCAACATTACGGCTTGAGAAGCCCATGGAAGTGGAGTTTTGATAAATTAACAAATGATATCTTTATTGGTGATGTGGGGCAATCAGATGTTGAAGAAATCAGTTTTATTCCAGCTGGTGTTTCAGGAAATAACTTGGGATGGAGCTGTAAAGAAGGCAATCAATTCAGTGTCATTGAACGTTGCCCAAAAGATTTAAGTTCATTGACTGATCCAATAATAGCTTACAATCACAGTGTAGGGAATATGGGAAATTCAATAGTAGGTGGCTATAGGTATAGAGGCATTGAGATTCCCGAATTATATGGGACCTATATTTATACAGATACCATTAGTGGTGAAGTCTGGTTTGCTGAGTTCATTGATGGTAAGTGGCAATCCCAATTATGGGATCAACAATTAAATTTTGTGGTATCATTTGCTGAAGATGAACAAGGCAACCTTTATACTGTTAGTATAAATGGTGCTATTAAAAAATTTATAATGACAGATTAATATTGAAAAAGCTGATTTAGTGGCATCTTAATGATTCTTATCTCTACAGTTTTATACCTAGTGGGTTATGTTATAATTCTGTTTTATTGATTTTACAAATGTATCTATTATGAATAACATAACACGTATAATGGGCATTGATCCAGGATCGCGAACCACAGGAATTGGTATAATTGATACAGATGGACGCAATAATAATACTGTTCATTTTCAACCCATTAAATGTGGCAATGGTGAATTCCCAGAAAGACTAAAAGTAATATTCACAGAAATCACACAATTAATTCACAAATACCGACCCGATGAAGTATCAATTGAAACAGTTTTTATGGCGAAAAATGCAGGTTCAGCTTTAAAGCTTGGTCAAGCCCGAGGGGCAGCCATTTGTGCAGCGGTTGCAATGGATTTACCAGTGTATGAATACGCACCAAAAGCGATCAAACAATCAGTAGTTGGCAAAGGCGGCGCTGCAAAAACACAAGTCCAATACATGGTTTCATTGTTGTTAAATATCAAAGAAAATATTCAGGAGGATGCAGCAGATGCGTTAGCGGTCTCTATTTGTCATGCCAATTCACGTTGGACAATCGCAGCAATTAATCAAGTATCTAGTAATTACAGAAAACCCTGAGTATTTTATTAGAATGATCTTTTGGGAAGATTATAGACATAAAAAATAGGTTTTGATTTATGAATACTCGTCTAATTCCGTGTTTCAATAATCAAAACCTTTAATGTAAAAACCTAATATATTTGTACTTGTTTAAGGATGATGCTAATTATAATTATACATTTTTTGACAGACACAGCCTATCCTCGTGGCTATTATAAACTAATATAAAGATAAGTGTAAAAAAATTTACATAAATATTAATGTGGTGTATATTTATTGTGAAATCACCAATTTTCAACTTTGATCCACAAAATAAAATTTTAGATTTAATTTAGAATGTTTACTAACAATAAGAGTATATGTACCCTGTCTCTTATACACATCTCCGAGCCCACGAGACAGGCAGAAATCT
>CAJXVJ010000356.1 GCA_913061105.1 uncultured Alcanivoracaceae bacterium
ACGAGATTTCTGCCTGTCTCGTGGGCTCGGAGATGTGTATAAGAGACAGGGCCCATCTTACGCGTTGAAAATAGTTTTTTACCTCTGTGTTCTCTGTGCCCTCTGTGGTTTTAATGATTTTTGGAATACTTTATTATTAGCATTTATGTTTTATTACAATCAATGAGAAATTATTTAATCACTCAGTTTTTTATTCAACAATATTTGAATCAAGGATTAAATAACCTGATTGTTGAATAAATTTTTGAATTTCATTTGATAATATAAATTGATACAGCTCTTTGGCTGCGTCAGTTAATAACAGCATTGATTGGCTCAATGCTTTGTTATCAAAGGTTTGTATACAGCCAGAATTTTCTTTTTGCATGTGAGATTTTGCCACAAATCCAGCTTGAGTCAATCCATCCTTAGTATACAAATAGGCTTGAGATACATTGCCTGTTTGAATGGTTTTTTCCATCTGAATATTTGATTCATTCAAAATATTTACTGCTAACATCCCATATGGAGCGGTTTGTGGGTTAGCTATGGCCAATGTTTTAATTGAGTTGAGTTGCATTAAACATTCAATGTCTAACTTAGATTCTGGTATCCATAATTGTAATTGTCCTATGGCATAAACACTGGGTTTGTTTTTAATATTAAGTTGTTTTTCTAACAACTGTGGTTTTTCTATGTCTGCTGATAAGAACAAATCGAAAGGGGCATTGTTAATGATTTGATTGGATAATAGGCCTGATGAGGCAGCAATAATATTAATTTTTATATCATTGCCATTTTGTTGGTGGAATTTTTCTACAATTTGATTTAATGTGGGCTCAAAATTACTTGCCACCGCTACATTGATAGTGGATTTGTTCTCAGAGCATGAAAACAAAAACAAAGCCAACAGCAAGGCCATTGGCTTTGATGATATTAGATGTTTATCCATTCTCGGTTACTGTCACCGTAAACCATAAAGAAGGGATTGAGTAAGGAGTCCTTGGTGTTGTATAACAGGGCTTGGTTGTCTAATGTGACAACATGGCCACCTGCTTGTTCAACAATACATTGTGCGGCTGCTGTGTCCCATTCTGAAGTTAGACCCAGTCTTGGATATAAGTCTGCTATGCCTTCGGCCACCAAACAAAATTTAAGAGAGCTGCCCATGGCTGTCATTTCATGCTCACCTAATTTGTCCAAATAGGTTTTTACATCAGCTGATATGTGTGAACGTGATCCAACCACAACAGGTGTATTGCGTGAAGGTTTGTGGCTGTGTATCTGAGACCTTTCGCCATCGACTTTTTTAAAAGCTCCATAACCTTTAGCAGCTGTATAGGCTATCTCTTGAACAGGCACATAAACCACAGAAAGTATGGGTTGTTGGTTTTCAATCAAGGCAATATTAACCGTGAATTCACCATTTTTCTTAATAAATTCTTTGGTCCCATCTAATGGATCGACTAACCAATATTTGTTCCATTTTGACCTTTCGCTAAAAGGGATGTCGGCAGATTCTTCAGATAGAACAGGCACATCTGGTGTAATTTTTTCCAAATCAGCCACAATGATATTGTGTGCAGCTAAGTCAGCCTTAGTTAACGGGGAATCATCAGATTTCATTTCCACACCAAAATCTGCTGAATGGTATATCTCTAAGATGGCTTCGCCTGCTTTTACGGCGGTTTGTTCAATTTTGTTTAATAATTCTATCATGTTATTTTTTTAATATTTTAAGTGCTTTCTGGTATGTTTCTGGATTACCAGCCAATACAGTGCTGGTTTCTAAGTCAATGGCTTTGCCATCTAGGTCGGTTATTATACCACCTGCTTCTGTGACCAATATACTGAGTGCAGCGATGTCTAAAATATTGACATCTGATTCAATGATTAATTCAAGTTTGCCTGCGGCCAATAAGTGGTAATGGTAAAAATCTCCATAGCCTCGGGTTTTATGGCACAAAGACATAACTTGGCGCAGTTTTTCCCATTGTTTTGGATCTTGTGAAAATGATCTTAAGTTGCCAGTCGAATAACAACTGTCTTCAGGTTTATTAAATTCGCTTATGGTTAAGGCCTCGCCATCAATAAATGCACCTAAATTTTTGGCTGCCCAGGCTGTTTCATTAAACATGGGAGCATGTGAAAGCCCCATGATTATCTCACCTTTGTACATTAAGGCAATTTGTGTAGAAAAGAAATGGTATTCTCTCACAAAACTTTTGGTGCCATCAATGGGATCAACTAGCCATAAAAAATCAGAATCTGTATTGGAT
>CAJXVJ010000357.1 GCA_913061105.1 uncultured Alcanivoracaceae bacterium
AGATCGTCGGCAGCGTCAGATGTGTATAAGAGACAGATCTTATGGAGAGTTAATTATTTTAAAAGGTGATATTGTTGAGGGAAAAAAAATGGATATTTTGTATTCATTAAAAGGTCAATCAGAATCTAAACTTTGGACCAATGCTAACTATTATTGGATTGTTTTAGGCTATACAATATTAGTGTCTTTAGCACTTTTAATGTTGTTGTTATTCTTACATAAGTATCGAAAAGAAATTTTTGAGAATAACACCAAAGTAACCTTTATATTTTTCAATGTCAGTTTCATGATTTTGATTCAAACACTTGTTATTAAATACAATTCAGATTATTTATATGTTGTGCCGTTAAGTATTTTGCCAATTATTTTGAAGGCCTTTTTTGATGCAAGATTAGGATTATTTACTCATGTATTAACGGTACTGCTTTTAGGGTTTATAGTACCAGATAGTTTTGAGTTTATTTATCTTCATATTATTGCCGGGATTGTTACTATTTTAACAGTTTCAGAATTGCACAAACGAGCAAATCTATTTATTTCTATTGGTCAAATAACCCTTATTTATATGATTACTTATTTGGCATTTTCTATCATTAAAGAAGGAAATGCATCTCAAATTAATTGGGAGTATTTAATGATGTTTGGTGCCAATGGCTTACTGTCTTTTCTGTCATTATTCTTTATTTATGCTTACGAGAAAATATTTGGATTGGTGTCAGATGTTACCTTATTAGAACTTTCTAGTACCAATACGAAGCTTTTAAAGGAGTTAAATGAAAAAGCACCGGGTACGTTTCAGCATTCTATGCAGGTTGCTAATTTAGCAGAGGCTGCAGCTAACGAAATAGGAGCAAATTCTATGCTAGTAAGAACAGGTGCATTATATCATGACATTGGAAAAATATTAAATCCAATGTATTTTATAGAAAACCAGTCTACAGGTGTAAACCCTCACAATGATTTATCACCTTCAGACAGTGCTAAAATAATTACAGACCATGTTATTAAAGGGATAGAGCTTGCAAAACAATATAGCCTTCCAGATAGAATTATAGATTTTATTAGAACCCATCATGGAACAAGTTTGGTGTATTATTTTTATGTTAAAGAGCAGGAGCAAAGTCCAGAAGAAGAGGTAGATATTAAAAAATTTCAGTACAAAGGCCCCATTCCTTTCTCTAGAGAAACAGCAATTTTAATGATATGTGATGCAGCTGAGGCAGCTTCAAAAAGTTTACAACAGCCTTCAGCTCAATCCATAGACGATTTAATTAATAAGATTGTTGAAAAGCAAAAATTAGACAATCAGTTTATCAATTCAGATATTACATTTAGTGAGATTGAAAAAATTAAAAAAGTGATTAAGAGAAAATTAATGAACATCTATCATGTACGTGTAGAATATCCTGATTAATTTTATTGCAAAAAGCATAAAAAACCTTGCAATATTGTAATACGTATGTTACATTTGCACTCGCAATTTTTATGCTAACATTGTTAGTTTTTCGGAGAGTTGCCAGAGTGGTTAATGGAGCAGTTTGCTAAACTGTCGACGGGTAACTGTCGCGTGGGTTCGAATCCCACACTCTCCGCAATAATTGCTACTCGGGGTGTAGCGTAGCCCGGTTATCGCGCCTCGTTTGGGACGAGGAGGTCGCAGGTTCGAATCCTGCCACCCCGACAACACAAGCCTCCTATCGAAAGATAGGAGGCTTTTTTGTTTTCACAAACTGAAGCGACGCTTCAAAGTTTGATGAAAACAAAAAAGCCAATCCCAAGAATTGGGATTGAGGCTTGCGTTGAATCCCCCCACCACAGGATGACCGACTGAAAGGAGGTAATCCGTACCCCAATTTGTACTCGCACTAAATTGAATGAAAACAAAAAAGCCAATCCCAAGAATTGGGATTGAGGCTTGTGTTGAATTCCCCCACCACAGGATGACCGACTGAAAGGAGGTAATCCGCCACCTCAATTTGTGCTCGTACAAAATTGAATGAAAACAAAAAAACCTATGAGCGAAGCGAAAAGGCTTCGAATGTCATAATACCCATTTCAGGATCACCGACTGAAAGGAAGTAATCCTGCCACCACTATTGAAAAAGCCTTTTACGAAAGTAAAAGGCTTTTGTTGAAACCTTTACCACAAGATGACCTACTGAAAGGAGGTCAATATTTGCTGGTTCTTTAGAAGCTGTCTCTTATACACATCTCCGAGCCCACGAGACAGGCAGAAATCT
>CAJXVJ010000358.1 GCA_913061105.1 uncultured Alcanivoracaceae bacterium
CGAGATTTCTGCCTGTCTCGTGGGCTCGGAGATGTGTATAAGAGACAGCTCTTGAATAGAAACTGGTATTTGTGCTTTTTTAAGTTTATAAAAGTAGTCTATTAGCATGTTAAATATCTTTTCTTACATTCAAAGTATGGTGTTGTATATTCATAAAATTTACTTTTTAAATCGCATTTCAAATGTTTTGATGAATTTATCAGGTTTATTTAAGCCCAAATAAATTTTGTGATAACTCCGCTCTTGATTGTCATCCAAAGTAATTTCTATATTTGGATCTCCTATTGAATTAAACCTTTTATTATCAGAACATTTATATATAGGTGAATTATTGTATTTAACCTGTTTAATTTCACTTAATTCAATCACCAGAGGATTATTTAAACCATAACGAATAATAAGTTGTTGGCCCGTAATTGATATAGGTCGTTTTTCAATGGCTCGATATTCAGCAATAAAAAACGCCAAACCAAATATGGTTAATCCAGTGATTATATTTGCTGCCATTGGTGACCATATAAAGTGCAACAATAAATGCAATAAAGGAATTTCAAATACAATCAAAAACACAAAACCTTGTAAAAAACTATGCAAACCATCCTTTAAATGACAATAAAAATGTTGTTCGCCTCTGAAGCTTTCTGATTTAACTTTTGAAGGAAATAAAGCAAATGTCCATAACCTCATATCAAATTGTATAATTGCTGAAGTAGTCGACTTACCTAAGAATTTTTCGATTGGCTCACTTATCGCGACATCAGG
The DNA here is from genome assembly GCA_913061105.1 of uncultured Alcanivoracaceae bacterium. Lineage (GTDB taxonomy): Bacteria > Pseudomonadota > Gammaproteobacteria > Xanthomonadales > Marinicellaceae > NORP309. The sequence goes on from CAJXVJ010000358.1 coordinate 763, forward strand.
ATCCTTGTTCTTAGTTAATGCTGATTTTATAGCTAACACAACAGTGGAAATAACAAATACTTCAAATATAACCAATGCAAATATTACAACATACCTTATACTTTCTAAGTACAACCAAAGGTGTTTATCTTTTGATGGGATAATTAAACTTCCAAGTAAAACTAGAAGTCCCATATATGCCAGCGATTTAATCAGCATTTGTTTTAAATTTTTGCGTAAACAAAAATAACAAATCAAAGGCATACTAATAAATATATCAATAATAAACAACCATTCATACCTTTCGGAACCATAGCCATTAAACCAATTATTAGTTGAATAATAAAAGTACCAAAATAAACAAAGGAAAATCAAAAATATTAAAGGAAATCTTTGTTTGGATATTATTGTTTTCATATTCAAGTCTATTTATAGTACCAATCTTTCAGGGAGCTTATCTGCGCATCATAAATGCCAAACGTTGAATCAAATCAACGTCTTGTTCGTTTTTCAATAATGCCCCATAAAGTGGTGGGATCGCTTCTTTGATGTCTTTAGATTGCAACAACTCTAATGAGATGTTATCTGCTAATAATAATTTTATCCAATCTATCAACTCTGAAGTAGATGGTTTTTTCTTCAAACCTGGTACTTCGCGTAATTGGAAAAACACATCTAAAGCTGCTTTGACCATCTGTTTTTGAATATCTGGATAATGCACATCAACGATTTGCTGCATGGTTTTTTTGTCTGGGAAATTGATGTAATGAAAAAAACAACGGCGCAAAAATGCATCTGGCAATTCTTTTTCATTGTTACTTGTTATAATGATAATAGGGCGGTGCTTGGCTTTAACTTGCTCACCAGTTTCATAAACACTGAACTCCATTTGATCAAGTTCGACTAATAAATCATTGGGAAATTCAATGTCAGCTTTATCAATTTCATCTATCAATAACACGACTTGTTCATCCGCATCAAAAGCTTCCCACATCTTGCCTTTCTTAATGTAATTGCCAATGTCATGCACTTTGTCTTCACCTAACTGTGAATCCCGCAATCGAGAAACAGCATCGTATTCATACAAACCTTGCTGTGCTTTGGTGGTTGATTTAATGTGCCAATTGATCAACTTTTTTCCCATTGAATCTGCTACTTCTTGTGCCAGCATGGTTTTACCAGTTCCGGGTTCACCTTTAATTAATAATGGTCGTTCTAGTGTAACAGCAGCATTGACTGCCATAGACAAGTCATCGGTTGCAATGTAGCGTTTTGTTCCTGTAAATTTCATATGGACTAATGTGTTATAATTTGACTTTACATTTTCTAAAAATACAATGAAAAAAGCCAGCCTTATTGCCATAATACTGATAGTTTCAAATTTTACAGCTGCACAATCCCATAATTTGTTGTCTTTGCTAGATGACCTGTCTCTTATACACATCTCCGAGCCCACGA
>CAJXVJ010000359.1 GCA_913061105.1 uncultured Alcanivoracaceae bacterium
ATCTACACAGAGTAGATCGTCGGCAGCGTCAGATGTGTATAAGAGACAGGGATCAATTGTCATTGGTTTTAGATGCCGATTTCGAGGATAAAGTTCTGGGTCAGCCAATTGGCTCAGGTGGCGCAAATGTGGGTGAACCAGAATCCATACCAATTGAAATAACCACTGAAGTTATAGAACAGAGTGTAGATAACAAGGCATTATTACTTGAAAAATTAGGCACTAGTGCTCGTGTGCTGACTTGGGGTGTCATAAATGACATTGAATTTACTTCAGGCAAAATAAAAATAAAAATGGACCTTGAATTTGATGCATTAGACCAGTATTCAATAACTTTTGGGAAAATCGGCTCTTCAGGCAATAACTATACTTCAGTTAATTTTACAGTAGATGGTAGAATCGGCATTACTGACTCCGATGGTTTTGCTGGATCTGTAGGCCTTTATCAAGCGAATCAAGTGTATCAATTGAGCTTGATTTTGGATATGGATGCTGGACTATATAATGTACTGTTCGATGGAATTATACTGCTTGAAAACCGACCTCATGAATTCAACAATGAAAATGGTACAGCTTTATTGCAAACAGGATTCCAATCCACTGCGTTGATCAATAGCTCTTTTGTCGTTGATAACCTGCAAATAAGAGCAAATTTAACTGATGAAGTTTTCAGTAATGGTTTTGAATGATGATTGAAATGCCAATTCAATTATATAATAAACACACCAATAGGAATTATCGGGCAGCATGCAAGTTGTTGCCCTACATGATAAAAATTAGTTCTCTTAAAATTTCCCCTCATCAGAGGGGAACATGAGGTGTTTATATTTGACATTTAATATAACTCAGCCCTCTTATTCATACCCTAAAAATGAAAAAACGTTCGGATTTCAACATTTTCAAAAAGTGTCTAACTATGATTAGGACTTAAATTCAGTTATCTGACCACTCTAACATTTGCTTTTAATTCACCACTATTTGATTTATTTGATTATGATGGTATCATTTAAACTCAGATAAATGGGCCATTGCCATAAATTTATGGGATAAAACAATCTCAAAATAGGATTTAATATGAATAAAAACATCGAAATAGAAACCACAAACCATATTCCTCAAGAAGCTTTTGATTGGTACGATGACTATGCACATGGAGGCATGGACAGAAGAACTTTCATGAACAAACTAGGCACATTGGCTGCAGTTGGGTATTCCATGACTTTTTTAACCTCTGCTTTAATGCCAAATTATGCGTTGGCAGAGCAAGTGTCTTTTAATGACGAAGACATTACAGCAAGCTATGAACAATTTGATTCTCCTGATGGATACGGAAAAGGCCAAGGTTATTTAGTTAAACCAACCACAGAAAAAGCCAATTATCCTGTGGTCCTAGTTATTCATGAAAACAGAGGTCTCAATCCTTATGTAAAAGATGTCGCTAGGCGATTAGCTAAAGTTGGCTTTTTGGCTTTTGCACCCGATGCTTTATTTCCAGTTGGCGGTTATCCAGGTAATGATGACAAAGGCAGAAGTATGCAAAGAGAGCTTGATAGAAGTAAGATTCAAAATGATTTTGTTGCAGCAGCCCAATTTCTAAAAAAACATGATCTAAGCAATGGCAAGTTAGGTGCTGTAGGTTTTTGTTTTGGTGGTTATATGGTGAATTATCTAGCAGCTGTTGACAGTGAGTTATTGTCAGCAGGTGTGCCTTTTTACGGAACACCTGCAAGCAAAGAACTGCGCAAAAATATCAAAGCGCCACTCATGATTCAATTAGGCGAGCTTGATAAAAGAGTCAACGACTCATGGCCAGAATACGAAGAAGACCTCAAATCAAACAACATCGAGTATCAAATGCACATGTATAAAGGCGCTAAACATGGTTTTCACAACGACTCGACAGGCCGTTATGATAAAGAAAATGCAGAACTGGCTTGGAATAGAACGGTTGAATTCTTATCTACCAAGTTAGCTTAGTTAAGAACAATAGCACATCAGCCGGATCATATATGGCTCCTCTTGTTCGAGCATTCAAATTGACAGCGCTGATTAGGGCTTATTCAGTCAGTTTATTCTTTATGCCCACAAGTGGAATCATTACCATTATAAAAAATAGAGAGTTAAAAATAGCATTAGACATGACTCCTGATGCAATTGAACCAGCGCTGTCTACAACCTGTCTCT
>CAJXVJ010000360.1 GCA_913061105.1 uncultured Alcanivoracaceae bacterium
ACGAGATTTCTGCCTGTCTCGTGGGCTCGGAGATGTGTATAAGAGACAGGGGAAAAAGACATTAAGGTAAATGTTAGAATATTAGCAGCCACTAATAAAGATCTGAAAAAGGAAATAACAGAAGGAAATTTCAGGGAAGATTTATACCATCGATTAAGTGTGATTTTAATTCACGTTCCTTCCTTGAACGACAGAAGAGATGATATTCCTTTGTTAGTTGACTTCTTTTTATCGAAAGTTTGTGCAGAACAAGGTATGCCGGAGAAAAAAATTAGCTTAGAAGCGATGAGAGCTTTGCAAGACTGTGATTGGACAGGAAATATCCGTGAACTAAGAAACGTTGTAGAACGATTGATTATTCTAGGTGAAGCTGAAATTTCGAAAGCAGATGTAGAGAAATATGTAAGGGTGAATTAGATTCAATTGATTTTTCTTCTCATAAAATAATTCATTACAAATTTGCTTTGTACTTGTATAGATGTTCAATTTGTATCTTTACGGTAAGCTCAATTTAAAGAGTACTACTGTTTAGTAAACATATATAACAATGAACCCTCTACTTGGCACATTGCTTTTGTGTATTATTCTCCCCAATTCAATACAGGCGCAGGTCACTAATAATCAAATAAAAAAGAAACCAAACGTCCTTTTTATTTCGATTGATGATTTAGGCCCAAACCTTGGAGTTTATGACAATTCATATATTATTTCACCAAACATTGATGCCTTTGCAAAACAAGGAACAACCTTCAGAAACACCTATTGCCAAGCTGCTGTTTGTGCTCCCTCTCGAGCAAGCTTAATGACAGGTTTAAGGCCTGACTCAACTAGAGTTTGGCACTTGGGTGATAAATTCAGAAAGATACATCCTGATGTTGTTACCATGCCATCACATTTCAATAAAAATGGTTACCACACGGTATGTATTGGCAAAATATTCCACAATTATATGCCAGATTCAGTTTCTTGGGACGAACCAGATTTAAGACCTGAACAATATCTAAAACCTGAATGGCTAAAAAGAGATGGAGAAACATTTTACGTTAACAAAGAGACACAAAGAAAACAAGAAATAGAAAGAAACAGGCGAATTGCTAAGCGGCCAAAGTATTATGCCGATGGTTGGAACAATGGTCCAGCATGGGAAATAGAAGATGTAGTTGATAGTGCATATTTTGATGGTGCTCAAACAGAACTGGCAAAACGAACATTGACAAGACTTTCTAAAAATGACCAACCATTTTACATGGCAATTGGCTATTTTAGGCCACACCTCCCCTTTGCTGTTCCAAAAAAGTATTGGGATTATTACGATAGAGATAGCCTGCCATTGGCTCGAAATCCTTTTGTTCCAAAATTATCACCCGTGATGACAATGAATTCCATGTACGAATTGAGAGGTTACGATGGCTTCAAGAAATTGAAACATCCAACAATTAATGTAATGAATGAAGACACTGCAAGATTCTTAAAACAAGGATACTATGCAAGTGTCAGTTATGTTGATGAGCTTTTTGGACAGATTATCCAACATTTAAAAGACCTAGACATATATGACAATACCATTATTATTGTTTGGGGTGATCATGGCTGGAAATTAGGGGAGCATAACGGATGGTGTAAACAATCCAATTACAACATCGACATACATGTTCCGATGATTATCAGAAGCCCAAACCAGACCAATCCAGGACAGCAAAGTTTTGAAATTACAGAGCTAGTTGATATGTATCCTACACTTTGTGAATTGGCAGAAATTGAACCTCCAAATTATTTGCAAGGAACTAGTTTTGTTCCACTAATGAAAAACCCAAATAGACCATGGAAAAAGGCTGCATTTAGTCAGTTTCATCGCAGACCTAAAGTAACACCAGATGGAAAACGCTATATGGGATATTCCATTAAAACAAAAAAATATCATTACGTTGAATGGTATTATTGGAACCATAAGTTAGGAGAAAGAGGTGATTTTGTTATCAATGAATTATATGATAATGCGGTCGATCCTGATGAAAACATAAATGTAGTAAGCGATTCAAAATACGCAGTAACAATTAATCAACTATCTCAGCAATTAGCTGCAGGATGGAAAGCCGCAAAGCCTGTAGGAGTTGATTAATGATACTTAAACTGTCTCTTATACACATCTGACGCTGCCGACGATCTACTCTGTGTAG
>CAJXVJ010000361.1 GCA_913061105.1 uncultured Alcanivoracaceae bacterium
TCTACACAGAGTAGATCGTCGGCAGCGTCAGATGTGTATAAGAGACAGATCATTGGTTTTCTGGTATATTGGTTTAATTCCAGATTTTGCAACCATTAGAGATAAAGTAACACAAGTTGTACCTAAAAAAGTATACAGTTTACTTGCATTTGGATGGACAGGTAACGCAAAAGCTTGGAACAGATTTGAAGAAATTTCATTGGTACTTGCTGGTTTAGCAACTCCTCTAGTATTTTCAGTTCACTCTATTGTATCTATGGATTTTGCTACTTCAGTAATTCCGGGATGGCACACAACTATCTTCCCTCCATACTTTGTATCGGGAGCGGTATTCTCAGGCTTTGCAATGGTTCAAACACTGTTGATTATTATGAGAAAGGTAATGAACCTTGAGAACTACATTACCATCAAACACATTGAATACATGAACATTGTAATTATTGTTACAGGTTCTATAGTTGGTGTTGCTTATTTAACTGAGCTATTTATTTCTTGGTATTCTGGTGTTGAGTATGAAGCGTATGCTTTCATCAACAGGGCAACAGGACCTTATTGGTGGGCCTATTGGGCCATGATGACCTGTAACGTGCTCTCGCCCCAGGTGTTTTGGTTTAAGAAATTGAGAACAAGTATTGGATTTACATTCTTTATGTCAATTGTAGTAAATATCGGTATGTGGTTTGAGCGTTTCGTAATTATTGTGACTTCATTGCACAGAGATTACTTGCCGTCAAGTTGGACAATGTTCCACCCTACATTTGTAGATATTGGTTGTTTCATAGGAACCATTGGAATTTTCTTTGTGTTGTTTTTGTTATTCGCAAGATTCTTCCCGGTATTGCCATTAAATGAATTGAAAACAATCTTGAAATCTTCAGGAGAGCAGTATAAGAACAAACCAACTACTGAAGAGCACTAAAAAAGGTTAAGATGACAGACAATAGAATTATATACGCAATGTACGACGACGACATGACCCTGTTAGCAGGTGCTAAGGAGTTAGTCGCAAAAGGTATTCACATCAGAGATGTTTTCTCGCCATTTCCAATTCACGGAATTGATCCGGTAATTGGTATTAAGCAAACAAGGCTTGCCGTATGTGCATTTATTTACGGTTTAGTGGGTCTTTCTTTAGCTTTAGCAGGAATGTATTATTTCATGATAGTAGATTGGCCAATGAATATTGGTGGTAAGCCAAATAACTTTTTCTACCAAAACATTCCAGCTTTTGTTCCAATTTCATTTGAGTTTACAGTGTTGCTTGCGGCTCATGGAATGGCACTAACTTATTTTATAAGAAACTGGACATTACCTGGTGTAACAGCTAGAAATCCATATCCTGAAACTACAAATGACAGATTTGTAATGGAAATTCATCCTTCAGATTTTGAGATGTCGGTTGAAGAGTTAACTGCTGAATTGCAGAAGACGGGAACAATTTTAATTGAAGAGAGATAAGCGGAACTATTATTTTGAATAGAAACAGAATGAAACGAATTATCAATACAATATTTATGGCTGCAATAGGAACAATGTTCTTTGTAGCTTGTGACGACCCTCAAAGTCCAGGGTTAGAATACATGCCAGACATGTATCGTTCTCCTGCCATTGAAACCTATGTAGATTATGAATTTCCAGATTCTTCTACATCAAGAAAGGCTCCGGAAGGATCAATTCCAAGAGGGTATAAACCATATGCATACCCAAACTCGAACGAGGGATATGAATTGGCAGGACAGCAATTGTCTAATCCTTTAATGTTGACAGAGAAGTCAATCAAAGAGGGTAAGAAATTGTATGAATCTTTTTGTGCTCATTGTCATGGAAAAAAAGGTTTAGGAGCTGGGTCAATTACAAACGCTATTTATGGTGCCGTTCCTTCTTATGCAGATAATACTCCGAACAGACGTGGAAACAGAGCTATGAGTGCATTGACAGAGGGTCACATTTACCACACGATTATGTTCGGTTTAAATGCAATGGGACCTCACTCAAGTCTAATTCGTGAGAACGATAGATGGAAAATAGTTGCTTATGTGCAGACTTTACAAGGGAAAGACCCATTAGTAAAGGAAATGGAAGAGCCAAAAGCAGAAATTACAGAATAAAAACTGTCTCTTATACACATCTCCGAGCCCACGAG
>CAJXVJ010000362.1 GCA_913061105.1 uncultured Alcanivoracaceae bacterium
ATTGGTGGTATTGCATTAATGATAGCTGCAATATTTTTAATGACGGCTGGCATGGCAGATGTTGCCGATGATTTTTTTGAATCTGCCAAAGCAAAAGACCAAAACAAGATGCAAATCCATTTACATCAACACATAATAAATGACCTTTCTGAAATTATTCAGTATTTAGATGATAATGGCATGAATCAAGTGACTGACAGCTCTTGGAGTTCCCGTGCTTTTGTCAACAACAACGGTAATATCAGTGGAGAATTAACCACGGAAAACAATGAAACAATCAAAACCAGAATGACATTTCTAAAAGTAGATGGTGATTGGAAAATTTATTCAATTCAAAAGCAAGATTCAAATGATGTTTCAGGAGCTCAAGCACCAACAATATCTGTTCAAAAAACAATCGTTCATAATGCCATGAAAACATTTATGGCATCAGGTAGCGAAAAAAGCATGAAACTGTTTCACGCTAATATTTCAAACTTATGGAAAAGCCAAATTACTGTTGAAGAATTGGATAAAGCATTTGAGTCTATTTATCAAGCCAAAAGTGATTTAAGATTTTTAGATAATGTTACACCGGAAATTGAAAATTATTCAATCACAAAAGATGGTATTTTAGAATTATCTGGTTTTTTTCCAGCAAATAATGTCACAATTTACTTTAGCCAAAAATACATTTACGAGGGCACTCAATGGAAATTATTTGGGTTTAATTACAGCAGCAAAAAACCGAAATAACAACAAAGAATAGTAAACCAGATTATGACATCAGTATATATCTGATTTGCTATTCAACTTTCTTAAGGGCATTGGCACAGGCAGGTCGTTGATACATTCTATTTTTGTATGCCATCAGGTTTTCAGATATGGTAAATTCAAACCTATGGGCCCAATTCAGGGTTTGAGCTAAAATTATATCAGCCATGGTAAATTGATCACCCAAGATATAAGCTTTACCATCAAACATATTACCTAAAGTATTGATTGCTTTGTTAAATTCCCATGTAGCAGTACTAAGGATTTCAGGTATTCTTTGTTCTTTTGGCAATGCAAAACGGTGTTTTCCATTTGTCCACAAGCCCTGCTCTAACTCAGTTAAAACAAAACACATAATTTCATCATATTTCGCTCGGCTTTTTATATTTGAAACAGGCATGAGGTTCTTGCTAGGACAACATGCTGCAATATAATTAAGAATAGCACCACTTTCAATTAACACTAAATCACCATCAATTAATGTCGGTACCTTTCCTTCAAAGTTCAGGTTTTTATATTCATCACTTTTTGTACCATTGTGTTCGGTACTTCCAGCAGAAACAGCAATATATTCATATTCCAAACCCGATTCTTCCAAAGCCCACAAAGCCCTAAAAGAACGTGACTGACCCATACCATATAATTTCATGTTTGATTCTCGTGTATTTTTTAATTAACAATATTATAACTAATCAATACGATTAAACAAATCAAAATATCTATCATTTAGTTTCTATTGAAAAGAGTTATAATTTTTATTTAAGCAAAACAAAAACTAAGGAATACATTTGTCTAAAAAAGCGATAATTGGAGTGAATACGGGGTGTTTTAGTATTAATTCGTCACTAAACCAGGGTGATATCAAACTCCATAAGCCAATGATTATAATGAATATTCCTGCTGAGAAGCGAAGGAATTTCGTGTTTAATAGTTTGCGCATTGACTTGAACATTCCTGCCGCAACTAGCATTGAGGGCAATGTGCCTATTCCAAAGGCAAACATAAACAGTCCGCCTTGATAGTAATTATTGGTTGTGGCTGCAGCTAGCAAAACAGCATACAACAATCCGCAGGGAATCAATCCCCAAAGAAATCCTTTGGTTAAGTTTGAAAATACTGAATTTGTGCTGGCAAATCTGTGCAAGGTTGGTTTGACCTTGTTCCACAAGTAATTGTTATTAAAATAGGAATGTAGACTGCTTTTGTTTAACAGTATTCTTATCCCTAAAAACACCAATACAATGCCCAATATTGTGCGTATCACTATACCAAATTCAGCCACTGGAATTCTTAAGGCCAATCCTTGTATGATGCCAGCAAAAATTATCCCTAGAATAGCTGTCTCTTATACACATCTCCGAGCCCACGAGACAGGCAGAAATC
>CAJXVJ010000363.1 GCA_913061105.1 uncultured Alcanivoracaceae bacterium
AGATTTCTGCCTGTCTCGTGGGCTCGGAGATGTGTATAAGAGACAGGTATTAATTGAAGCCACTGATTATTTGGCTTGTGTTATGGTTGATCAAGACGGTTGCATGAGAGAATACAGAGACAAAGAAAGAAAAAGAAGAAACAAAACAAAATCAGCTGTTAGTTTAGACTAATACTCTTCGTTGATAGAATAATAAAAAGCCAGAATTAACTTCTGGCTTTTTTTATGAAGTGAAGTAAATCATTTAATTCATAGGTAGCTGCATGGTTTTTGTTTAGGTTTTTGGGATTGTACCAAACTGTATCTATGCCATAGTTGATACCACCCTGGATATCGGATCCTAAATTATCACCTATCATGAGAACTTCATTTTTTTTTGGTTGATTCATCAATTCAAAAGCATGATCATAAATTTTAGGCGAAGGTTTTGAATGTTTTATCTCTTCAGAAATAACAATGTGTTGGAAATACTTGCGTATAGGGGAGTTATTAAACCTGGGTTTTTGTACCATAGTCATGCCATTTGTCATTATGATCATTTGATGAGAATCATTAAGAGTTTGAATGATTTTAAATGCATTATTTAATAATTGATCATTTTGAGACAAGTTAACTAGATAATCATTTGCAAATTTATCTGTGTCTCTTTTTACATTTAAGACATCAAATAGTTGTTGGGTTCTTTTGTACTTGATTTCAGCTTGTGATTTAACTTCGCCTGTTTCTAATTGCATCCACAATTTGTGGTTGATTATATGATATGTATCAATAATACTATCAGTATCATAATTTATTTCAAAATCATCAAGTGTTTTCAACAATGCTAACTTTTCAGCTGTATCGTAGTCAAATAAGGTGTTATCGGCATCAAATATTAACCATTTATATTTGTGAATAATTTCATGCATAGGTTATTTATCTGGGTTTATTTTAATGGTTTATTATATTACAATTTAGAATTGAGGTAAAATCCAAGCCATGAATACGACGATAAAAATCACAGAAGATGAAAGGGTCTTTTTTCAAGAAAATGGTTACTTGGTTAAAACCAATTTTATTGAAGAGTCGCTGTTAAAAAAAATTCAGTCGACAGTTATTGATCATTTAAATAACCGTGTTCCTCCATTTGAATTAGAACAAGAAGTAGATTACCCAGGTTCGCCTAAAACCCAGGATGAAAAAGGGGGAGACACCATTCGTCGATTAAGATTGGCTTATGGCAGAGACGCAGTTTTCAAACAATGGGCTGAAAATCAACAAGTGAATGCTGCATTGAAGACTTTGTTTGACTCACAATCATTGTATCTTGTCCAATCTCACCATAATTGTGTCATGACCAAACAACCTCAGTATTCATCAGAAACACATTGGCACAAAGACATAAGGTATTGGAATTTCCAAAACAATTATTTAATCAATACTTGGTTGCCATTGGGTGATGAGACCATTGAAAATGGTTGTCTGCAAGTTATACCTAAAACCCATAAATGGAAAACACCTGCTGACAGGTTTGATGACCGGTTATTTTTAAGAAAGGATTTGGAATTGAATCAAACGTGGCTAAAAAAAAGTATTAATGTTGAATTGAAACAAGGCGATTTGTTGTTTTTTCATGCTGCTCTTTTTCATGCCGCTGGTCAAAATGAGACAAAAAACTCAAAAAATGCTGTGGTTTTCACCTACCATTCTGAAGATAATTTACCAATAGAAGGCACCAATTCCGTTAAGTATTCAGAAATCAACCTTTAAACAATCCACTATTATCACTGACAAAAATACAGAATTTCTGAAGTATCAGAAATAAATTCAACTATATCTGTTATATTAGTCATACTTAACATCATGACGAGTACAGTATGACACCAAAAGAAAATCGCGAAGCCTATTGGAAGGCCAATCTCAGGTTAATGGGAATATTGTTAAGTATTTGGTTTTTTGTATCATTTGTGTGTGGAATATTATTGGTTGATGAGCTGAATTCAATTCAATTTGCTGGTTTTAAATTGGGCTTTTGGATGGCGCAACAAGGTTCGATGTATGTCTTTTTAATTCTAATTCTTATTTATATTAAGAAAATGAATACCTGTCTCTTATACACATCTGACGCTGCCGACGATCTACTCTGTGTAGA
>CAJXVJ010000364.1 GCA_913061105.1 uncultured Alcanivoracaceae bacterium
TCTGCCTGTCTCGTGGGCTCGGAGATGTGTATAAGAGACAGCCTCTATATGTATATAAGTGATAAACACCAAAACTCCATAAAAACCTCCACCAAAACGCATCCATTTTTTATGTAGCATCTGTGCAATGACGCTTTCTTCGTGGTCTTTTTCAATCTGTGTGTTTTTCAATTCTATTTTTAATTCTTTAGAGTTTTGTGCTTTTAGCGGCACCTTTTTACTGGTCAATACCGTAAAAAAATAAGAAATCAAGGCAACGGGTATTCCTGCAATTACAATGGCTTTAAGGATATCTAATATCATGACGTAAAAGACTTAAATTTGGAGTAATGAAAGTAAGCCTCAATAGGACTGGCACCTATAAACACTAGACCTCTTCCACAATCTATTAATTTTAACATTTTATCTCATTGGCATTCATTAGTAGAATTATATACTAACCCTTTGATAATTGACACAGGACAATTCTAATTGATTTATTCATGCTAAAATCTGTTAATATTATAAAAATTAGGAAAACCCATGTTATCAAACAGTGACATTGTTAAATCAAAAACTTATGCTCCTATTACAAAAATCGCAGCTAAAATTGGCATCAATGATGATGATATGATTCCTTATGGGAATGAAATCACTAAAGTTCATTTAGATGCATTAACCCATCCACGCAAAAGTCCGAATCCGAATAAATTAATACTGGTCTCGGCAACAACACCAACAAAAGCAGGTGAAGGAAAAACCACCACATCAATAGGCTTGGCACAAGGCATGCAAGAACTTGGACAATCTGTTTGTTTAGCACTAAGAGAACCCTCTCTTGGCCCTTGTATGGGCATAAAAGGTGGAGCCACTGGAGGCGGATATGCACAAGTCGTCCCGACAAGTCGAATTAATCTACATTTTACTGGTGATTTTCACGCAATTACATCAGCCAATAATCTTATTTCTGCAATGATAGACAACCATATTTATCACCGCAATAAACTCAATATTGATCCCCGCCAAATAGTTTGGAGGCGCGTAATGGACATGAATGACCGCAGTCTTAGACAGATTGTTTTAGGACTTGGTGGTAAGATTCATGGTGTTCCTAGAGAAGGTGGTTTTGATATTACTGCAGCCTCTGAAATTATGGCCATTTTATGCTTAGCAAATGATGTTGATGATTTGCGCTTGCGTCTAAATCGAACATTATTGGCCTATAACCATGACGGTGAGCCAGTGTATTTAAGGGAATTAAATTTTACAGGATCTTTAATGGCTTTATTGAGTGATGCCATCCACCCTAATTTGGTTCAATCCTTAGAAGGTTGTCCTGCCTTTATTCACGGCGGGCCATTTGCCAATATTGCCCATGGTTGTAACAGTGTTGTGGCCACAAAAATGGCGATGCACCATTCTGACTGGGCCATAACAGAAGCAGGTTTTGGTTTTGATTTAGGTGCGGAAAAATTCTTTGATATTAAGTGTCAATCAGCAAATCTTGAACCAGCTGCAGTGGTGTTGGTTACGACTGTTAGGGCCTTAAAACTACACGGTGGAAAAGAAGCCAATGATTTAGAATCACAAGATCTGAATGCAGTAAAATTGGGTTTAGTTAATCTAGACAAGCACATGGAAAATGTCCAACAATTTAACAAACCGATGGTTGTTGCCCTCAACCGTTTTATTGCCGATACTGATGAAGAAATTGATATTATCCGTAAACATGTTGAAGCCAAAAGCATTAAATTTGCAGAATCTCGTCATTTTACCGAAGGCGGCAAGGGGTCTGTTGAGTTGGCCCAGGCTTTGATTGATGTTGCTGATACCCAGCAAGAATTTATACCGCTGTATAAGCCCAATGATTCTGTGTTAAAAAAAGTAACAAAAGTCAGTAAAAAAATGTACGGCGCTGATGACGTATCATTTACAAAAGAAGCTGAAAAGGACTTGATTCAAATTAAAAAATTAAATATGGAAAATCTTCCAATTTGTATTGCAAAAGCCCCTAGCTCATTATCGGACGATCCAAAATTACACGGCAGACCCAGAGATTTTCATGTCACAGTTCGTGGCATTCAAATCAATGCAGGAGCTGTCTCTTATACACATCTGACGCTGCCGACGATCTACTCTGTGTAGA
>CAJXVJ010000365.1 GCA_913061105.1 uncultured Alcanivoracaceae bacterium
CGGCAGCGTCAGATGTGTATAAGAGACAGAAAGAAGCCGAATTACAATCTTTAAAATCTCAACTCAACCCACATTTTATCTTTAATTGTTTGAATAATATTCGTGCATTAGCGATTGATGATGGAGAAAAAACCCGCCAAATGATTACCCATTTATCCGAAATACTAAAATTCATGTTCCAATTTAACCAACAAAAGCTGGTTAATCTAGAACAAGAAGTAAACTATGTACGTAATTATTTGATCTTAGAATCGATACAATTGGATGACAGACTCATCAGTTCAATAAATATTGAAGATGGATTAGATATGTGGCAAATACCACCAATGAGCATACAATTACTGGTAGAAAATGCCATTAAACATGGGATAATGCAATTAGAAAATGGTGGTGAAATAAGCATTAATGTGTTCGGAAACAATCAGCAATTGTACATAGATGTTATTAATGATGGCATTCTCCTGAACGATAACAAAAATGGCATAGGATTAGAAAACCTGCAAAAAAGACTGTCGATGTTAATTTCAGAACAAAGCACATTAACACTTAAGCAAACCAATAATAAAGTGAAAGCCCAACTTATGTTAATTAAACCATGAGCACTATAATAAACAAGAAAATATCTGCAATTATAATTGATGATTCTCGATTGGCTCGAATTGAATTAAAACATTTATTGGAACAATACAAAAACATTGAAATCATTGCTGAAATTGCAACACCAAAAATAGCCATAGATACCATTAAAAAGAAACAACCTGATGTGTTGTTTCTTGACATACAAATGCCGGTGATGGATGGTTTTGAATTATTACAACAGTTAGATAATGTGCCCAAAGTCATCTTTGTCACAGCATTTGATGAATATGCGATAAAGGCTTTTCAACACAATGCCTTAGATTATCTACAAAAACCCATTGAACCTAAAGATTTGTCTAGGGCCATTAATAAATTAGAGAAGTCATTTTCTGAATCGATCGCATCAGATAAAAATAACAATAAAATTAATTCTATGGATCGAGTTTTTGTTAAGGATGGAGAAAAGTGCTGGTTTATAGAAATAAAAGATATCAAATACTTCGAAGTAGATGGCAATTACACCACTGTACATTTCCAAGGCAACCGTCCAATGATTCCTAAGACTCTTAATTATCTAGAATCTCGGTTGGATCCAACTTTATTTTTTAGGGCCAACCGCAATCAAATTATTAACATAAAACACATAGAAAAGATTGAGCCTTGGATGCAAGGTTTTAGAGTGATATTAACAGAAGGCAAGCAGATTGAATTATCACGCCGACAAACCCAAAAATTTAAAGATCTCATGAGTTTTTAATGAAGCTAGCCAATGACATTAAAAACACAGACATTAAATCGTGGCGTATATTAGCCAATGCATTCTATAGTCTTGCTCACAATGACTTTGATGATTGGGATGCATTACCAAACAAATTGAAACAAACTGATGTGGGAATAATCTGCCAACAATATGTAGATACCAGAAATGAAGGCTTGATTGAAAAAGCTGGTAATATACTGGCAGGTAAACACTGGTATGTGGCTATAGGTAGATAAGCAATTGAATTTTATGGTTTTTCTATCCAATTAGCCGATTCAATCACTCCAGGTTCTGATAATTGATAAACACCCCTGGACTCATTTACAAACCATCCATAATGATTATTATATAAAATATCCCTGGCTTTTGGATCTTGTAAATGTTTTGCAACGACTGATGCTTTGACTGCTCCATTTTCATTAAGATAAACGCCAATGGCGATGGCACGTTGTCGATAAGCAGTTACCCTGCCTTTCATTGTGGAGGCGCCTCCAAGATTAGGATCCCCTACTCTGGTATCAAATTCTTTAAGTAACCGCTTTAAGCGCGGCTTGGATTGACGTGGTTTATATTCCTTTGGGTCGACAACCACATCAACACTGCCAGTATTAATGGTTGGATCTATTACAATTAATCCTAGCCCTAGCATTTTCAACAGTTTTATAACTTTTCGTTTGCGGGTTCTGTTCATCTTGTATTGCTTAGGAACTGTCTCTTATACACATCTCCGAGCCCACGAGACAGGCAGAAATCTCG
>CAJXVJ010000366.1 GCA_913061105.1 uncultured Alcanivoracaceae bacterium
ATCTAAAAAGCATAATTTAACACCGTTGAATATCTATTCATTTATCTAATACATTTAATTTTACAAATAACTTTGACCTAGATAAAGTGATATTATTGATACGTAGTTAGCGCAATAAAACTGGATAAGTCACATTTTAACAGTATAATAATTGACACTAAAAAACAGCCAATAATTATAAATGAAAACAAAAATATCATCCTTTTTTACAACCATATCAATTCTTTTTGGATTTAATGCATTTTCAGCCTCCCATTATGTAGATAATGTTGGGAATTGTTCAGGCTTAACAACCTGTTACCTAACAATCCAACAAGCCCTGAATAATTCTGTATCAAATGATGAAATTAGGGTGTTTCCTGGCACTTATCCTGAAACCGTAGATTTAACTTTAATGGGCAGTGAATTAACCAGTGCTGCCAATGGAAATATTACATTTAATGCTGTTGATACTAATAATATTCCAAGTGTAGGAACTACTCTTATATCTCCAGTTACAAATGCCGTATTTATCCACAGTGGAAGCTTTTTTGTTGGGGATGTGACCATTGATGGATTTAATGTATTGTCAGCAGATGATGATGGCATAGATTTAGACCTTGTCAGTGGAGATATTACAATCACTAATGTCACTGCATCAGGAAACGACAGTGATGGCATCGATGTTGAAGTATCTACTGGAAATCATACCATTACAATAACTAATTCAATTACGAATAATAATTTA
Source organism: uncultured Alcanivoracaceae bacterium (assembly GCA_913061105.1). Lineage (GTDB taxonomy): Bacteria > Pseudomonadota > Gammaproteobacteria > Xanthomonadales > Marinicellaceae > NORP309. The sequence continues at coordinate 728 of CAJXVJ010000366.1, forward strand.
AGCAATGGGTTGAATTTAGATGGGCCTGATGGAACAGTCATTAATGTCATAGGTGCTGAAGCCAATAATAATGTAGGTGAAGGCATTAATATTCAATCAGCCAATATATTAGATGCAATAAATGTTTCTATAGTTGATTCAGAAACCCAAGATAATGGAAACATGGCGAATGATTCAGCAGGTGTTGTTGTGGTTTCAACAGGATCGCTTTCTGTCAACAACCTTTTTACAAAAGCTAATCATGGACCAGGTTTGGCTATTATTGATATAACAGATACAACCATTTCGGACTCAATTTTTGAAGACAATGCCATAGTTGAATTTTTTTCAGGCATTTTCCTTGTAAGCGCAGGGGAGTTTAAAGTCACACGATCGGTGTTTTCAGGTAATGGAGATTCAGGCATTAATGTCTATGAAACGGATATTATAGGAAACGAATTGACATCATTCTCCGTTAATTGCTCAACTTTCACTGGTAATGATGTTGGGATTTACTTAAACAATGTAATTGGGACTACATCAGATGTCCAACTGAATCACAATAACTTTCTTAATCAAATAACAGCAGCCATACAAGCTGGAACAGACAATGATGCCATTGATGCCACCAATAATTGGTGGTCAGATGCCTCAGGGCCAACCCATTCTAGCAATCCATTAGGGACTGGTGATAGAGTATCTGACAGCATTGATGATGCCATTGGAGGGGCAATGGGAACTGTCGACTTTACTCCACATGCGATGAGTAGTATCGCATTTGAACAAATTGCATCAGATACAATTTTCTTAAATAACTTTGAAGGAGATTTTTGTTCACAGTTATAATTAATTGAATAATAAAAATTGTAGGCGTATATTAAAATTCAAGTAAACCAACTGCTATATATAGATGAATATTTTGCCTAAGTAATCACTTTTTTTACGGCTTGTTAACAATATGATGAGTACAATGACATACTTTAATTAATGGGTTACGGTAAAAAATGAAAAAAATTATTTCTATTTTATTTATTATGTTTTTAATTCAAAACACATCATTTTCAGAAGCAAAATCGCAAAACAAGGATACAACAGAAAATTCCATCACAGTCTATGTAGATGTTACTATTGGCAATAGAAAAGGAGGGGCTGTGAAAAAACTGAATAAATCACACAAGAAATATGATGCCAAAGGATATCGGCTAGTTGATATTGAAACCTTTACTGAAAATGGTGATTTAGAAGGTTTTTTTGTCAGTTATGTGAAAACAAGTCTCGAAAAAAAGAATTCAGAACCTAATTGATAGTCAATTTAATTTGACTATTTATTCAAGCATTTCAAAATCTGTCTCTTATACACATCTCCGAGCCCACGAGACAGG
>CAJXVJ010000367.1 GCA_913061105.1 uncultured Alcanivoracaceae bacterium
CTACACAGAGTAGATCGTCGGCAGCGTCAGATGTGTATAAGAGACAGCTTCAATAATTATACTTAGTAATACTTGCATAGCCATACAACCAGTTACTCCCGGAGGTCTGGAGCCTGAAATAATAACTCCTGAGGATGATGAACTCAATGTTAATAAAGGTGCACAATCTGGCAATCATTTATCAATCGATGATGTTAAAAGTGTAATTGCACAAGGCATAAAACAAGCACAAAATTTGAACCAATTAGCAACATTCGCAGTGGTTGATCGGGTTGGTAATGTCTTGGCAGTTTTTAGGATGAACGGTATTGATACACAAGTAACCATCAGTTCAACCATGCCGGCAACAGTAGAAACAGGTTTAGATAATATTGTATTACCCAGTGGTGCTGATGGAGATGCCTTAGCAGCGATTGCGAAAGCCATTACAGGAGCCTATTTATCATCTGGAGGCAATGCTTTTTCAACCAGAACTGCAGGACAAATCATTCAGGAGCATTTTAATCCTGGCGAAGACAATCAACCTGGTGGTCCATTATTTGGTGTACAATTCAGCCAGCTACCCTGCTCAGATTTCTCACTACGATATGATGCAAATAATAGCATTGGACCACAAAGATCTCCATTAGGGTTGTCTGCGGACTCGGGAGGTTTTCCATTGTATAAAAATAATGAGGTTGTCGGAGGAATAGGTGTCATTTCTGATAATCATTATGGTATTGATAAAAATATTTTAAACTTTGATAATGACGATGACGAATCTATTGCCTTAGCTGCCACAATTGGTTTTGAACCTGACATAGACATTCAAGCCAATAGGATAACTGTAGATGGAAAAACTTTGCGATACAGTGATATAAGGCTATCCGATATTTCTATAACACCGCAAACAGCTCAAAACTTTGATGCTTTAGCAAATTCAGTAGGTGAATTGATTGCTGTTACTGCTTATACTGATTCTATCATACAAAGAGGGTCTGTTTTTGGTGAAGCAGAATCTGGAATACGAATGGAAAATGAAAAGTATGCAGGTTTTGATGCATTTGTTTTTGTTGATGAAAATAATGAAGAACGTTTTATTCCCCAATCAGGCACAGATGGAGGGATGTTAAACGGTGTATCTGTATTGACAGAAAATGAAGTTTTACAAATTCTAAAATCTTCATTGGATATTGCTAATAGGGCACGTGCTCAAATTCGTAGGCCATTAGGGTCACAAGCCAGAGTAACTATTTCTGTGGTTGATACTCAAGGCCGACCATTAGGTATTGTTCGGACTCGTGATGCACCAGTTTTTGGATCTGATGTTTCACTACAAAAAGCCAGGACTGCCACATTTTTCTCAAATAAAGATGCAGCCCAAACTTTGAATAAAATTGTCAATCCTACCCAATACTTCGATACTGACTTAATGGTCGATGATTTAATTGATATTGCTGATTATGTTTCAGCAATTAAAGCATTTGTTGGATCAACAGCATTAAGCGATGGCGTGGCATTTTCTGATAGAGCTGGCGGTAATTTATCTAGACCTTTTTATGCAGATGGAATTCAAAACAATGATAATGGACCTTTAAGTAAGTCATATAGAAATGATGAATGGAGTGTTTTTTCTACTGGTTTACAGCTGGATTTGGTCATGAATAAAGTGATTCAACATGTCTTATTTGTTGCTGCTGGGGTTGGTAATGATACCAATAGTATTTGCACCGATTACAAATCAACGCGTTTGGCAAATGGGATACAAATATTTCCAGGCAGCGTTCCTATTTACAGAGGAAACCAATTGGTTGGTGGTATAGGCGTATCTGGAGATGGTGTCGATCAAGATGACATGATCGCATTTTTGGGAGTTCACAATGCTGGTTTAATACTTTCTGGAAGTATTAATAATGCACCCATTGATATGCGTGCTGATAATTTAACACCCCAAGGTGTAAGATTACGTTATGTTCAATGTCCCCAGTCACCATTTCTTGAAGGCAACCAACAAAATGTGTGTCAAGGGAAATAGGAGTCTGTTATGACTGTCTCTTATACACATCTGACGCTGCCGACGATCTACTCTGTGTAGA
>CAJXVJ010000368.1 GCA_913061105.1 uncultured Alcanivoracaceae bacterium
GCGTCAGATGTGTATAAGAGACAGACCTTACATTATATTGATGATGCTTCAATTGATACCGGTTCTGTGATTGATCAAACTGAATTAACCGTTGATCCCAGTCGATCTTATTTGTGGCATGTTTTATCATTGTATAAATCTGGGTCATTGACAATCATTGAAGCGGTAATCAAAATTACTAACAAACAAAATATCAAACATACTAACCAAACTGGAACCGGACATTATTATACTTTTCCAAACGAATTGGATTTGCAAAACTACATGAATAAAGGATTAATACTCATTGATGAAAACGAATACCTAAACTTTATAAAGAGTCATTATTTAAATTAAAACACGTTAACATTTATAAACTCACATTAAATTCGATCTCAGCATAATTGGCACTGTTATCGACTACAGTTACTTTATAATGACTTGGGATTAAATCGGACAAAATTAAATCATTGTTAGATGACTCTTGTAATACACCATTAACAAACCAGAAATTTTCACCAGAGGAACCCTTTAATGTTAATTGTACTTCTGGCATTTTTTGTGATGCTGCCATTGGGTAAAGTGTGGCTTTGTCATGAATACCGGATATTTCAAGCTTACTGTTGGATTGTACAATGTCGCATTTGTCACTAAAAGCAGGCAAAAATGATTCTCGCCGGTAGGGTTTGGCTATCCATGCTTCAATTATTTTAGGCCACACAGCATATTGTTTCGTCTCTATCTTACCTTCCCAACAGTTGGGCAACACCCGTTTTCCCGATGTTTTTTCAGTTTGAATGGTTAATAATCCCGAAGTAAAACCAGTATTGAGTGGATCATTAATTGTGGGTGGCGCTGTGTCTTCTAGCAAATATGCTACTGTAGACTTATGACAATCTTGTTGAGTTTGTGATCTGGCTTTAGTGCCCAATGGCCAACAAATTTTTTCTTGATTTACATTAAAAGGTTTAGATACTTTTTCGTGCCATTGGCTAGGTAACACGGTCATCACTTTTTTCAACAATGGGACAGCTGATTGTCTGCCACTGTTACTTTCTAGAAAAGACCCATCGGCTTGTCCTATCCATATGCCCATAGTGAATTTTTTATTACTGGCTAAAACCCATGCATCACGAAAACCATAGCTGGTACCCGTTTTGTACGCAATGGGATTTTCTAATTGTAAGGCATTTGATTGGAAAGTTCTCATGGTAACTTGTGAAAGAATGTTTTGAATAATCCATGCACTGCCTTCTGACAATACCGGAAAATTCTTAATGGCCTGTTTTGGATTCACACGCACATTGGATGCCAACCCTCCTCGACCAAGGCTACTAAACAAACCAACCAATTCTTCTAATTTTACTCCACCGCCACCCAAAGCCAATGACAAATTCGGCCTTGCTTTATTTGGCAAACGAATACTTAAGCCAGCATTTTTCATTTTGGCATAAAAAGATTCAGCAGAGACTTCATTGAGGATTTGCACAGCGGGCATATTTAATGAACGCCCCAAAGCTTGTGAAACACTGACAGCACCATGAAAAGAGTCACTGAAATTTTTGGGCCTATAACCATCAAAAGATTGTGGCACATCAAACAGCAACGATTCTGAATGAATCATACCTTGATCAATCCCCATTCCATAGATAAATGGTTTGAGTGTGGAACCAGGTGAACGAATGGCTTGAATCATGTCCACATGCCCTGCTCGAGTTTGACTCAGGAAATCTGCACTGCCAATATAAGCTTTAACAGTCATGTCAGAATTGTCTACCATTAATAACGCGGCTGAAATCTTTTCCGATTGTGTTTCGATGTGATTTTTTAGTAAAGATTCTAATTGTAATTGCAATGATATGTCTATAGTCGATTGAATCACTTGTTGAGTCTTGTTTTGCTTTGCCAACCTTCTACTCAGTAAAGGCGCAATCATGGGTTGTGTGTTATAACTGGCCCAGACTTGTTCTTGCTTTGCATCTTCAACAAGTTGTTTGTCCCAAATTTCAAACTCTAACAATCGATCTAATAATTTATTACGGGCTTCTTTTGCCCTTTGTGGATATCTAT
>CAJXVJ010000369.1 GCA_913061105.1 uncultured Alcanivoracaceae bacterium
ACACAGAGTAGATCGTCGGCAGCGTCAGATGTGTATAAGAGACAGGACCTATACTGATACATACAAAGATCAGATAGAAATTAGGACATTTGATTTGAATTAAATTTTTGGAGTGAGTTATTTGCGCAAAATAATTGCAATGGGATCTGTAGAATTAGAAATCTATTGTTGTGACTATTGATTAATGAATAATGAACTTTGTTAGCAATCAAGCTAGCCCGAATATTTCATACAAGAATGGAGTTTAGGGTAAAAATTGCAAAAAAGATTGATTAGAAAACAATAACACCCACTTGACCATCAGCTCCTGCAGCTATCACAACATTAGACTCAGTGGCCAAAGTATAGAACCCTTGTTTATGAAATGACTGCCAATTGTGTCCATTGTCAAACGAAATATCTGAACCCAGTTTTCCAGTAATGATACAGGTGGCTTTTACACAGACCATGGCAGTTCTTAAACCTTTGTTACCTGTTGCCACATTGATCCATTGGCCCTTTTTGTTCAAGACCGCTGCGTTGTTATATTTACCATCACGCTTTTCATAATCGCCACCGACGACAAATAACTCGTTCTGATTATTAACGGCAATACCATAACCGCCAGCTGTTTGGGTTTTATTGTACAAGGGCAATGTTTGTCTGGCCCATGTTTGACCAAAATCATTTGAGGACAAAATTGATGCTGAAAAACCGCCGCTTGTATACCATGCCTTGCCATTTTCTTTGACTATTAATGTATTGCCACTGGCTGCAAAAGCCGCTTCTTTTTCAAGCAATGTTGGCATGCCATCTGTCTTTGCTCTCTGCCAAGTTTTGCCTCCATCTTTTGTGCGTTTTATGACATAATTTCCATCAACAGGATCTCCCAATAACAAACCATTGTTTTCATCCCAAAAGTCAATGGAATCGAAAAAACCTTTTTCATCGGTATTTTGATAAAGCACTTGCCAACTGGCACCGGCATCGGTGGTTTTGTAGAGTTTAGAGTTTTCCCCTTCACCAACTGACATTAAAATAGCAGTACTTATATTGAATGCCTGTATGTCACGAATATCCACTTCTGGTTGCTGTTTTAAAGATACATTCAACCAAGTCATGCCCTTATCTAAACTTTTATAAATTGTGCCTTTGGTGCCTGCTACCCAAATTATTCCATCTTTTATCGCACTAGATCGCAATGAGGGCTTATCAGGAAATTGATGCAAGTTCCACTCAGGAGATTTTTCAGCACGAGCAATAGTTACTGAAAATAGAAACAGTAACAACAATGACAATAATGTTTGTAATGATTTAATATTCATCTGTTTAGTTTACCATGGCTTCGTTTTCTATCACCCATTTTTTAACTTCAGCGAATGGGTATCTTTCTAATCTACCAAAATATTCAAAAGACCTGAGTTTGTATTTTCTAAAAACTGGTGTGTAAATTCCACACAAGAATTTGCATAAATTAATTTGACTATAATCATCTTGAATTGCCTGAATAAAATCATGGGTTAATTGATTATAGTCCATTTTACTGATTGGATTTAAAACTTTAGCAATGTGAAAGTTAGCTGATCCTGATTGGCAATAAGAACAATGTCCACATTGATTAAAATCGAGCTCTTCACCAAAATACTGTGCCAGTTTTTTGCTCAAACAGGCATCTGATTCAAAGAAATTCAATAGGTTGTGAATGCGTTGTATTTCAACTTGTTCTTTTTTTAAAAACAAACCATGCATCTTTTCGGTTAATTCCAGTAAATCAAAGTTATTGCCACTTATTTCAAACCGTTCTACCGATTGCTTGGCTTGAAGCTCTATCAATCCTTTTTCTTCAAAATACTCAAGTGCCACCACTATGCGTGTTCTTTGGGTGTTGTAATTGTTCAATATGGCTTGAATATCCACATAAGTGTATTTTTGTTTGACGGTGCAATTGTCAAAAATAGCCCGAATAAATTGCCGGCGTTCTCCTTCAAATTTATTAACAATGCCATCAATATTATCTATGTTCTGAAATGAATATTCTTCAAAATAAGTATATTTGGGT
>CAJXVJ010000370.1 GCA_913061105.1 uncultured Alcanivoracaceae bacterium
CTACACAGAGTAGATCGTCGGCAGCGTCAGATGTGTATAAGAGACAGGATTAAAAGATACTTACAATGCCTTTCTGGGGGGAACAAATAAATTACCGGCAATTAAACCTACAGCCAATGCGACAGCTACTAACAAGGCTGAAAAAGCTGTTTGAATTCCATCTAATGTTTGATTGTCCATCATGGCTTCCAAAGATTTAAAACCTATACTGCCAGGAACCAATAACATGACACCCGGAATATGCATAATTGAAGCAGGTTTTTTTGTGAGGAGAGAAAATACATTACCTGCAATTGAGACTGCAAGCACGGCTGCAAAAGAATTAAATGGTGACTCTAACCATTGTCCTGCAAGTTTTGATGACATGATTGCAATAAATGCTGTGATCAGAATCCAAATAAAATCTGCAGGCTTAGTATTGAATATAACAGTAAAAGCCAAACTTATAGATACAATTGACACATACACAAACCAATTTGGAACAGGTGTAAGTTTATGAATCTCTATATTTCCATATAAACCAATAGCAATCATAAATCCTAATGCCAGACCAAAAGATAACAATAAAAATGTAGTGACGGCTCCAGCCATTCGTGCACTTCCTGAAACCAGGTGACCTGTAGATAACTCTCTTATTGCCGTAGTAATTCCTAAACCAGGTACAAGAATAATAAGGCCAGATAAAGAAACGATAAAGTGATCTATGGTTCCATAATGGTAACTGATCATCATTGATACAAATCCAACTGCTGTGGCAGCAATAGGTGTAAATAACAATGATAAATGATCATGTTTTGAACTAAATATTATTATTAATGCTGTAATCCACCCCATACATAAAGCAGTTATAACATCGTACCAACTGCCTTGAAATAATCCAGCTAAACTTGCAGATGCCAAACCTATTGCAAATACTATTAAAAAGGGGCTGTATTTAGGTTTAGATAAAGTGATATTATTGATTTCTTCATAGGCATCTGTAATATCTAATTCATCTTCTTCTATGCGTGTTATTACATTACTAAGGTCTGTAATTTTACCTAAATCGATGTCATTTGGGGATGTTCTAACCATATAAGTTCGTTGTATGTCATCATCACCCAACGTGGCAAATAATGCAGTCGGCATTGAGAAAAAGGTTCCTTGCATTTTGAATTTATCTAATAAGACTTGCATAGAAGCTTCAAGGCGGTGAGCTGGAGCACCTGCCTCAGAGATGGCCTTTCCCATTCTTAATAACAATTTTGCTTGTTTTCTTCTTGTGTCTCTACTTAATTTAGTCATTTTCTTATGTGTTTAAAAATCCTGAATCCTAATAAAATCCCAGCTATACTGGCGTATATAATTGGTTCTAATAAATCTTTTTTAACCAACCAGATAAAATGTAAACAAGCTAAAATAGTAATAATATAAATACTTTGATGCAATTTTTTCCATTTTTTACCTAATTTTCGTATCATCTTCTTGTTCGAGGTGACTGTCAATGGAATTAACATCAACCAAGCTAAGAAACCAACTGTAATATAGGGCCTGTCTATTATATCTTCCCATAGATGTGCAAAATCTAATTGTAAATCTAACCAAGTATAGACCAATAAATGGAGACTGACATAGAAGAATACATACAAGCCTATCATGCGTCTTAATTTGATAAAAACCACTTGTTTTGTTAAAAGTCTCAATGGTGTCATCGCGAGAGTTAACAATAATATTCTTAATGCCCAAATACCAGTATAATGTAAAATATACTCTACAGGTTCAGCTGTTAATTTTAATTGGTCGTAGAATCCCCAGTACACCAACATTAATAATGGACACAATAATAATATAAATACTATGGTTTTTATTAGTTTCATAAAAAATATTAGTTAAAAATCATTAGTTTACTAGAGTTAGTTAATTCACACATCACAAAAGTATCAATTTATAAAATTTTCAATAATTAAATTATGATAATAAACTCTCACATGGACGAACTCTATCCATGCTACCATCTTGATGGTAGTCATATACCTGTCTCTTATACACATCTGACG
>CAJXVJ010000371.1 GCA_913061105.1 uncultured Alcanivoracaceae bacterium
ACGATGTGTTATTTTTGATATGGACGGAGTAATTATAGATTCTGAAGAGTTACACAAAAAAGCCTATTATGAAACTTTTGTTTCATTAGGGTTAAATGTTTCTGAAGAATTATACAAAACCTTAACAGGTTCTTCAACTATTAATGCATTTCAGAGATTGATTGCTCATTTTAATTTAAATGAAGATCCAAATGAGTTGGTTTTACAAAAGAGAAAACGTTATGTAAATTTCTTTGAAAACGATCCAACTTTACACCTAGTAAACGGTGTAGAAAAACTCATTAAACAATTGCCCAATTCTGTTATGCGAAAGGATTTTTTTCGCTTGCGTCAGCAATTGATTTTGGCCAAAAGATATCCAGATAAAATCGAAAACACATTGGCAAAAGTTGAGTCGGCCAGCCAGAAGTTTCAAAACAGACTTAAAAAGAAACCCAATGTAAAATTGGCTGAAGGACTGCCTGTTTCTGCACGAGTTGATGAAATTGTAAAAACCATTCAAGAAAACCAAATAGTAGTAGTCGCAGGTGAAACTGGCTCAGGTAAAACCACACAACTACCAAAAATGTGTTTACTGGCTGGGTTAGGAGATACAGGTTTAATTGCTTGTACTCAACCACGAAGAATTGCTGCAAGATCCATGGCCGAAAGGGTTTCTGAAGAGCTCAATACCAAAATGGGACAACAGGTAGGTTACCAAGTGCGTTTTGATGACAAGTATTCAGCCGATGGTTGGATTAAATTCATGACTGATGGAATCTTGTTAGCTGAAACTCAAAACGATAAATTTTTAAATGGCTATGACTGTATCATCATTGATGAAGCGCATGAACGCAGTTTAAACATTGATTTTTTGCTTGGTTACTTAAAACAGTTGGCAAAGAAAAGAAATGACTTAAAAATTATCATCACTTCGGCAACCATTGATACTGAAAAATTTTCTAAACACTTTGATGGAGCACCAATTATAAACGTTGAAGGCCGCAGTTATCCTGTTGATATAGAATATCGACCGCTTGACGAGGATAACAATGACTTAAATTTGGGTATTTATTCAGCAGTGACTGAAATATATTCACAAGATAACAGTGGTGATATTTTGGTGTTTCTTTCTGGTGAACGTGAAATACTAGATGCCCAAGATTATTTGTCCCGTAAGCACATTCGAGGCACTGAAATCCTACCACTGTATGCGCGCTTAACCGCTGCCCAACAAATGCGGGTATTTCATCCTGGTCCACAAAGACGCATAATTCTGACAACCAATGTAGCAGAAACTTCATTGACTGTCCCACGGATTCATTATGTGATTGATTCTGGATTGGCTCGTGTGAGCCGCTATTCTAGTCGATCAAAGATTCAAGGATTATTGGTTGAGGGCATATCTCAAGCTGCAGCCAATCAACGGAAAGGCCGTTGTGGAAGAATTGCTGATGGCGTTTGTTATCGATTATACAGCCAAGAGGACTTCGACTTACGCGATGAACATACCGATCCTGAAATTTTACGCACTTCTTTGGCCTCAGTTATATTAAGGGCTGCCGCTCTCGGGTTTGGAGGCATTGATCAATTCCCTTTTGTTGATCCACCCAATTCAAGCATGATTGCTGATGGTTACCAGTTATTAACAGAACTACATGCCATTGATGAAAACAGGCAACTCACACATTCGGGTAGAAAATTGTACCAATTACCCATAGATGTACAGTTAGGCCAAATATTAATTAAAGCTGATTATTTGGGCTGTTTAACTGAATGTTTAATCATTGTTTCAGCCCTCACCATACAAGATGTTCGAGAACGGCCATTAGAACACGCCCAATCCGCCGATGCCGCACACAAAAAATGGCAAGACAACCGATCTGATTTCCTTTCTTATATAAACATATGGAATGATTTAATCAAGCAACGCAAAAAGCACAACAATTCTCAGTTTAGAAAATGGTGCCGACAAAACTTTATATCTTATAGGCGATATATTGAATCTGTCTCTTATACACATCTGACGCTGCCGACGATCTACTCTGTGTA